>JAISOY010000213.1 GCA_031275285.1 Bacteroidales bacterium
TCCCAGAATATACTCAGACATCATCAACCTTCTGAAAGACAATGAGGAGGTACGCAACAAGGCACTTGAGGAATTTATGGTACCCATCAGGGAAAAACTCATTGAAAACGGCTATAGGTTTGAAATGACGGGACGATCAAAATCCATCTATTCCATATATTATAAAATGCAGCACAAAGGGGTTCCCTTTGAAGAGATATACGACCTGAATGCTGTCCGCATTGTGTTCGAACCTGATCCTGATATTTCCGAAAAAAGGCAGTGCTGGAATATCTATTCACTGATTACCGATATTTATACGCCCAAACATGACCGTATCCGTGACTGGGTGAGTATCCCCAAGACCAACGGTTATGAAGCCCTGCACATCACTGTAATGGGGAAAGACGGCAAATGGGTGGAAGTCCAGATACGGACGCGCAGGATGGATGATATTGCTGAAAAAGGATTTGCTGCACATTGGAAGTATAAAGGTGTTGATTCCTCTGAATCCGAACTGGACAAGTGGTTAAGGAAGATTAAAGAATCACTGAAAGAACCGAATGCCGATGTGCTCGAATTCATCGATGATTTTAAATTAAATCTCTTTGCGAATGAGATCCAGGTCTTCACCCCAAAAGGACAGATAAAAACCTTACCGCAGAAGGCCACGGCACTTGATTTCGCCTACGAAATACACTCTGAAATCGGGAATAAAGCCATTGCAGCCAAAGTAAACCACAAACTATTGCCGCTGAATCATGTATTGCTCAGTGGCGACCAGGTAGAGATCATCACTTCCGATAAAAAGAGAACGCATAAGGAATGGCTGGACGAGGTGGTCACGACAAAAGCCAAGACCAGCATTAAAAATAATATCAGGGCTGAAAACCGTAACCGGGTGGAAAGGGGTAAACTGATGTTTGAACAGAAGTTAAAAGAAAATAATATCACCCCGAATTCCCGTGTTGTACGTAAAGTGCTTGACGCATACGATACCAAGACCAAGGACGAGCTATACAGTAAAATCGGAACGGATATCATCGACCTGAATGATCTACCGAAGATACTGAAAAAGAACAGCAAGAAGAAGTGGATTCGCTACTGGAGATTGCAACTGTTTGGGGTAAAAGGCAAAACTCCTCCCCAGACCGGAAATAATCAGCCTTTGATAGGACCGGCTACGAATCCGGACCTACAATCTGACACGGATAAAGAAAATCCGGACGAGACAAAACTTAATTACAGGATTGCCAAGTGTTGTAATCCTATTCCGGGTGATGATGTAATTGGGTACCTCAATAAAAAAGAAGACCTGGTGCTGATCCATAAATCCCGTTGCCCGAATGCCGTAAAATTATTATCCAACCACAGTAATCTGATCGTTCCGGTAAAATGGGCGACTTACAAAGTATTTTCATTTCTTGCCAAAGTAGCGGTACAGGGTATAGACCGGCCGGATATCTACCTGCAGATCGTCACCCAGATCACTGAAGAATTGAATGTAAATATCAGGACTTTTAACATGGCCAGTCACGATGGTATCTTTGAAGGGACCATTGAATTATATGTACACGATACCAATGACCTGGACAAACTGATCAGGCAATTAAAAAACCTGAAAGGAGTCGAATCCGTCAAAAGATTAGAAATACTGGATCAGAAAAAAGAGGATGTATAGTATTCCCAACCCATTCTTTTACCTCATAAAATATGCAACAGTTGATCAGGATCGCCAATAACCAGGCTATTGAAACAGAATCAATACCGGTTCTTCCGTATGATGTATTCTTACAGAAAAACAGCATGCTTCCTATGGATGAACGTTATCATTGTGTCAGTTATTTTGCGCATCCGGAGAATCGTCAATTACGCCTCATTTGCTGTATAGCAGACGATCAGAAACACGATATCCTGGTATCTTCATGTATGCTGGATGCAGATACGAAAGCATTAAATTCGTTCACGGCTGTCCATGAAAGCTTTCATTTGTTTGAGCGTGAGATTCATGAAAATTACGGCATCAAATATACCGACCATCCATGGTTAAAACCGGTCCGCTATGCCCATGACAGGGCTAATCCTCACGACCTGATGAATCAATACCCTTTTTTCAGTATCAGAGGAGAAGCATTACATGAAGTAGGAGTTGGTCCCATTCATGCTGGCATCATCGAGCCGGGATATTTTCGTTTTACATGCAATGGAGAAAAGATCCTGCATCTGGAAATACAGTTGGGATATCAACATCGTGGGGTGGAACAATTGTTTCTGACAAAAAAAAGCCTGAACCAAAGAATACAACTTGCCGAAAATATTGCCGGAGACAGCACTATAGCTCATAGCAGCGCTTTTGCACTGGTATGGGAAGCATTGAGCGGATACCAGACCTGGCATCCTTTATTGTGGGTACAGGCACTGGCATTGGAGATAGAACGTATCGCCATGCATACGGCAGACCTGAGCGCCTTATGCGGCGATATTGCCTACCAGTTGGGAAATTCGGTATACGGACGCTTGAGAACGCCGATCATCAATTTTTTCCAGGCATGGACAGGAAACCGTTTTGCCCGGACCCTGATCAGGCCGGCCCATCTTTTCTATCCGTTCACCGATACGCTGGCCATGTTACTGAGGCGGACATTACTGGATTTTGAACGCGACTTCAGGCAAATGGGAGATTTCTTATTCAACATGCCCGGAGTCCTTTCCCGTTTTGAAAAAACAGGAATTGTTTCTGATGAGCAAAGTTCCCGGATCGGCACAGTGGGAATGACTGCCCGTGCTTCAGGACGGAAGAGGGATATCAGGAGTTCACATCCGGATGAGATATACCGTTCGCTGAACCATCAACCGGTGATGTACCATATCGGCGATGTATGGGCAAGGGCAAGAATACGCCATGAAGAAGTACTTCAATCCATCGGGTACATACACGAGTTGCTTCGTGAAATGCCCCATCCTGAAGAAATCGATCATGACCTGAAACCGGCCATGCCCGGTACTTTTGCATTGTCAATGGTGGAAGGCTGGCGCGGGGAGATCTGCCATTGCGCCATTACAGGACATGACGGAGCGCTTATCCGCTATAAAATCACCGATCCGTCCTTTCATAACTGGACAGCGCTGGCACTGGCCGTCCGTAATAACGAAATATCCGATTTCCCGATCTGTAATAAAAGCTTTAACCTTTCTTATTGCGGATTTGACCTGTAGGCGTATATCTATGGCCGTATTGCCGGCATTGAAAATTACGTGAAATGTAAGCGAAAAGCGGGGCATTTTTTTATATTTTTATTGATAGAATTTATACCGATGATTAGAAATGTGGGGTTGCAGGATGATTTTTCCATACTGGCTGATCTGTTGAACTGTTCTTTTGCAACCGTGGCCAAAGAATTCGGTCTGACTAAAGAAAATGCCCCTACCAATAATGCATTCATTACAGGTGATGCATTAAAAACGCAGCTGAACAACTGCACAAAATATTATATCGAAGAAGAAGACGGGAAAATTACCGGCTTCATCGCCATTGAAAGATCATCCGGCGAACCGGACGTTTTTTATATTGAAAAGGTAGCTGTACATCCTGATCACAGGCACAAAGGAACCGGACGGATGTTGATGGACTTTGCATCGGACATGATTGTGGAATATGGCGGAAAATCGATTTCAATAGGATTGATCAACGCCAACAAGGTATTGAAAGAATGGTACAGGCGGCAAGGATTTCGGGAAACCGGAATAAGATCATACGATCATCTACCTTTTAAGGTATGCATGATGAATAAAGAATTATGATGTTGAAATTTACATACAGACAATAACATGAAGATCACCTCATCAAAGATCCCTGAAAATACGATCATCAAAAAATACCTGCCGGCTGGTTTTTCTGACTGTTTCCTATGCACGGACAGCCCGGAAGGTATTTCCGCGGATGATATGATGGTGGCTTTCTGGACCACCATGCCCCGGTGGCTGAGCATACTTTTCAAAATACGCGATATGCTGGTCAGCCCTTTCGGCCTGAAAACCGGAAAAGGAAATGCGGAACAAATGGAAGAAGCCATCCGCGAAGGAAAGAACTATCGTTTTATGTCGGTAATGGAAAAATCAGAAAAAGAAACCGTGATCGTCCTGGATGATAAACACCTGAAAGCATATTTCTCCACTTATATACAGACCGACGAAAATGGCGGCAGATCGATTTATCTCAGTACGCTGGTTAAATACCACAACCGGCTGGGCCGCGTTTATTTTTTCGTTATCCGCCCGTTTCACACCATAGTGGTCAAAAAGCTATTCCGGCAGGTTATTCGGGATAAAAGTATATGATCAACTTATTAATTTGATGGATGGTTTAATGAAATCATTGAATAATCGGAAGCTTCTGCAACGATTATGATAATCAAACACTAAGATGCCTCTTTCTGACAACTGTATGTCAGTATATAAAAAGAAAAATAACCTTCTCTCTACTTCTTCAACTCATATTTATCTGTACCCTGTATTCTTTAGGATTTCTCCCTGTTATTGCATAAAACTGCTTAATAAAATAAGGGATATTGTTATAACCTGATTCGTAAGCTATCTGCGAAACTGTCAGATTAGAATATGAAAGCAACTTACAGGCATGTTCAATACGTATTTCAGCCAGGCACCGGAAAATACTTTTATCCGTTTTTTGCTTAAAGGAACGGCAAAGCGCCGATGGATTCTGATTTACATAACCGGCAATTTCCCGTAACGTTATTTTGTCTTTAAAATGATTGAAGAGATAAGCGTATACTTTATTGATCGGTCCATCCAACTCATTGACCATATTGGAACTACTATAAGCCGTATCTGAAAGCAATTTTGTAGTCTTACACTGTGACAGTTTTTCCAGAATATGAAATAAATGGATTAACCGTGCTGTGAATTTCAGCCTGTTAATATCCTGAATCAATTGTTTTATCTCAATATAAAGTTCCCGGTCATAAAACCGTATCCCATATTGGCTTTTGCGTAACAATTCATAGATTTCCCGGTAGTCAGGAAGATCCACCATATTCAAAGGTAAAATCTCAGGCAGGAATTGTAAAGTATCCCCTCCGCTTATTTCTATTTCCGTCGAATTCTTCAGCTTGGAATCACATAAATGAAGATGTGGCACATTACTGCCAATCAGGGCAATATCCCCCTCTTTATAATCCGCAACCCCTTCTCCGACGAATTGCTTCCCACTTCCCTGATTGAAAAGCATTATTTCAAACTCCGGATGCTTATGCCGGGGCAAAATAAATTGAGGATAAGGAACATGGCTACATAAAGTAGTCATTTTATGTATGATCTTTCGTTCTAAAACAGCCATATCGATAATAATATTCTTAAATGCAAATATAAGAAAGTATACTGCAAATTAAATAGAATTTTATCTGAAATAACTCCTTTAACTTTGTAACATCTTATTCGGATATATTTCTGAATGATAAACGTATAGCAGCAAACAGCTATTTATGTTAGATAAATAAAAATTAAAAGTTATGGAATACAGAAAAGTAAACGGCTCGGGACTATTCGTTCCGGCTTTAACATTAGGTACAGGAACGTTTGGCGGAACAAATGGTTTTGAAGGATGGGGCAATACAGATGTAACAGAAGCAACAAGAATGGTTGACATCTGTCTGGATGCCGGACTGAATATGTTCGATACGGCGGATATATACTCCATAGGATATTCCGAAGAAATTCTGGGAAAAGCGATCAAAGGCAAGCGCAACCAACTGCTCATATCCACAAAAGCAACCTTTCCTATGAGCGAAAATAGGAACGATAGGGGTAGTTCACGCTGGCATATCATCAATGCCTGTGAAGCCAGTTTAAAACGATTGGATACCGATCATATCGACCTGTACTATATGCACGGGTTTGATGCCAATACCCCGGTAGACGAAACACTTCGCGCATTGGATGATTTGGTCAGTAGTGGAAAAGTACGTTATATAGGCTGCTCTAATTTTGCAGGCTGGCATTTAATGAAATCGATTTCAATATCAGAAAGATATGGTTGGAGCCGTTATGTTGCCCATCAGGTGTATTATTCACTGCTCAACCGTGAATTTGAATGGGAATTGATGACATTGTGCATAGACCAGCAAGTAGGTGCATTTATCTGGAGCCCCCTGGCTGCCGGAAGGCTTGGCGGACGCTACCGCCGGAATAATCCCATCCCTAAAGACGGCCGGGTAGCCCGCGGCGGTTCCCCTGTTCCCGATGAGGTAGTATCGTACGACAGATTATATGACATCATGGATGTGCTGGACGTGATTGCTGCTGAAACCGGAAAAACAGTGGCACAGGTTACACTCAACTGGTTACTGCAACGCCCCACTGTATGCAGTCTGGTAATTGGTGCAAGCACTGAAGAGCAACTGAAGCAAAACTTAGATGCTGTAGGGTGGAATCTATCGGAAGAACAGGTGAAACGTCTTGATGAAGCAAGCAAAATACCTAAAACCTATCCTTACTGGCATCAGGATGAGAAGTCGTGGTTGAAATCGCAGTTATTTATTTAATAATATCATAGTTAAGATGACAAAAGAAAAAAGAAATGGACCCTGAGATGTATAACCTGACAGAACAATTTGTTATTGAATCGTTTTCAAAAGCCGGACGCAAACATGAAATACAGCATCTGGAGCGAACCGTTTACTGGCTCAGGCAAATATACCCTCCGGCTGATGATGCCATGCTTGTTGCTGCCATTTCACACGATATTGAAAGGGCATTTCGGAAAGATGATATGTCGGCTAAAGAAAAGGAGCTGGGCTTCATCAGTATTGATTTCTTCAGGATTCACGAAGAACGGGGTGCCGGAATTATGGTTGCTTTCCTCGGAGAGTACAATCAACCGGAGGAATTTATCAAAAAGGTTTCCTCGCTGATCTCCAGACATGAAGAAGGAGGCGACAAAGAGCAAAATATCCTTAAAGATGCCGATAGCCTTAGTTTCCTTGAAAACAACGCGGACCATTTTATAGCAGATAAAATACAGGTCAACGGGTATAATATGGTAAAGGAAAAAATATGCTGGATGTTCGACCGGATCACTATGCCTGAAGCAAGAGAACTGGCGTTGCCCTTTTATCAGAATGCAGTATGGAAATTAACCAATAATAAAAATTCAGATCAATGAAAAGTATTATAAAAATATCATTATTAGCCGGATTATTAACTCTACTTTCCGGCATCACATTTAGTCAAAATAGTATTCATTTAAAAAACGGAAAAAAAATGAAAATAATGGTAACAGGACACAAGGGGTTTATCGGTGGTCATTTTGTGAAGGAATTTGCCGACAGGTATGAGATTGTAGGCTATGATCTTAAAGACGGTGACGATATCCTGGATTACGAAAAGCTGAAAGAACGTATGCAAGGTTGTGACGTTGTTGTGCATGAAGCCGCAATCCCCGCCCCCGTTCCCGGTAAAAGTTATGACGATTATATCCGGACCAATGTAATGGGCACTTTAAATGTACTGAAAGCAGCCCATGAAAACGGCGTCAAAAGAGTTGTTTATGCCAGTTCAACAACTGTTTATGGTATTGAAAGCGGCATTCCTTTTTCATATCCTATCACCGAAGGACAAAAGTTCGTATCTCAATACCTGAAAGCAGATGACCTGAGTTGCCGCGATATAGATCTTTCATACCATACCAGCAAAGTGATGGCGGAACAAATGGTAGCATGGTACGGACTGAACAAAAAGCTACAAACCATTGCCCTACGCTATGGCCCGACAGAACATGTAAATCTCGGAGCACACGTAAGCATCCCGAATGTACTACAGGCTACCCGGTTGGCAGTGGATAGCCCGAAAGAATTCTGGTACGAAGCATTCAGCATTGTAGATGGAGACGTAGAATTCATTGATATCTCCAAAGCCCGGGATATGCTTGGATATGAGCCCGAACCGGCTACATATGCGAAGGAGAAAGTCGTTGCCACTTTTGAAGACAGATTGAAGCTGGATAAACGTTGAACCACCTCTTTTTGTAACAAAAACCAAATGTCAGGAAACAATGCGAGTACAGATATTATCAATATATTCATGTGAATAAAATTTAATTTTTAATGGCCACATGAACCCCGAAACCCAAAGGGTTCACCGAAGGTAACGGCTCAGCAAAGCTAAATATCCAATTGTATCCATTACGTTGGGTGAACAGTAATGTTTATGGACATTTCATCTGATCAAACCTTTCCCAGGTCAAACAAGTTATTTTACAGATATACACCCGGAACCCGATCAGACATCCTCCAGAAAAACAAAATCCCGTGAAATACGGGATTCTGTTTCATGCTGTTTATTCTATATATCAAGGGAACAAACCACAATAAAGTATCTTATATTATAATGAGATGCCAGTTTTTTTGTGCGCAAATATTTCCTATCCAACTTTGGATGCTATTGTATCGGTCCCTTTGAATAAATAAACCTCCAAGATCTCCACCTGTTCGGTTAGGTAAAGAATTAGCAAGACTGATCATAGCAGCACTGTTTTCGAGAATAGGGGCATAAGCCAGATAAATTAACTTAATGTCACAATTACTTGCAATTGAAGGTAAGGTTAATCGTGTAATCTGTGTTCCGGTGCAATCAAGATACTTTAGTCTGAGACAATTGCTTACATTCAATTCTGTCAGATCACAATATTTACAATTTACAATTTCAACCCGGTCAGGTAATTTCAATTGGGTGATTTTCCTGTATTCACAATTCAACGTGTTAAGGCTGAAAAGACCAGAGACATCGAGGGTCGACATTAAACATCTCTCTTTAACACCGGTACAACTGATATTCACTTCTTCAAGCTCTTGTGCTTCGTTAAATTGAACGATTGGCATACCTGTAGCCTTTAAATATGTGAGTTTATTCTCAGGATAAAAAATGTCTCTATATATATTGATAGTATAAATACCAGGCGAGTCATATTGATGTCCACCATTCGACAAATCTTTGTCAATATGCTTATCTCCCCATTCTATTCTGAATACATCTTCCGTTTCAAGTTCGACAGAAGAACAATAAGGGGTTTGGATTTCTATCTTAGGTAACCTGTAAAAATTTTCCAATCGCCAGTTTATATCCTGCATGTGATTTGATAAAGCTCCAGCTAGTTCAGGATAATGAACATAATCTATAGCCGCTTTGTAATCCCCAGGTTCTGATCCTGATCTTACAGGAAGAGAAGTCATATCTAAATAAAATAATATATTACTATATGCATGTGTAGTGTTTACATATTTGAGATTTGGGGCATTATCAGGTATTATAGAAGAATATAAATAATTATTTTCACAACTAATTATTTCCAGGAATGGCATATCCTGTGCCATAAACACATGGTTCAAATTATTGTGGCTACATGAAAGAGTTTCCAATCTCGTACAATTGGTAAGTGTGAGTTCCTCTATTTGATTATCATCGCAAGCCAATGATATTAATTCAGTAAAACTGTCCAAATCTAAACTAAACAATATGTTTTCATAACAGTATAAATATTTTAAAGGGGAATTTACAGGCAATTTTATTTCGTATAAAACATTTCGTTGGCATTGAATCATACTTAATTTTTTGTTATTGGATAAATCCAGATAACTAAGTATATTGTCAGTTACCCGGATTTTATCCAATGATTCCGGATCACCGTAGATTTTTATGGTATGTCTTCCGGAAGAACTATAGGTATGAGTCTTGGCAGTTGGATGTATCGTTCCGGTTTCTTCGACAATACCATCGCCCCAATCAATAGTTACACTGCTATGTCCGGTATGAAGAAATAATTCCTGTATGGTAACTGTGGATATTGATGTTCTCATTTCAACCAACAGCTGACCACTTATCCGGGCACTCTTTAAACTACTTTCTTCTGAAAGGTCAGGATCTTCTTCTTTCTTGCATGATGACAAAACAAGCACAAGGCAGAAAATTGCATACAAATACTTTTTCATGATTTAAAAATTTAGGTTGTTAAAATGTTTTTTGACTTAGTCGTCTAATGATTCGCAATAAATGGTCGGAAAACTTTTTAATTCTCTTCCGTAAAGGTACGATTAATATATAACACGTAAGATACAAAATACCCTACCTTGTTCGTTTAGTTTTTTACATTAACCCTCTAAAAAATAAAAAAGGTGTCCCTGATAAATGTAAGCTGTGAGGTTCAGGGACACTCTATCATGAAAATTTCATGCCTTACTGTAAGGAAATGAGGAAGATAATTTACGGAAAGAATATCTGACTTACTTATATGACCCGATCCTTTGGAAGTCAGGATCCATCAAGACATCAAGGATTTTTCCTTAAGCCGAACTCATTCGTTTACATTATGGCTCTCATTCTTGTCACTCATCAAAATTGAGTAAGTAAATAAAAATGAAAAAAAGCAAGAGAAAATTACGACACCCCTAATTTATCTGCTTTCAGTAATGTATTTGCTTTTATGATATTTTTATCCTCTGTTGTCTGATACTGTTTTTCGTCGGTCACATTTTTGACCATAAAATGCAGCCGGTTCAGCACATTTACCTCACTCATCCCGCTGTCGAAGTCTAGGAAAAGCAGGTTCATATCCGGATAGCGGTCGCGGATACGTTTTTCCACGCCTTTTGAAACCACATGGTTGGCGATACATCCGAACGGTTGTACGCTGACCACATTATTCACCCCGCTTCCGGCAAATGCGGCTATTTCCCCGGGAATCAGCCACCCTTCACCAAACTGGTTGGCCAGGTTAAGTATCTCGGATGCTTTTTCGGACATATCTCGTATACTGTGTGACGGTTCATAACGCACATACTTTGACATGACCCGGTTGGTCCGTCCGACAAAACCATTCGCATATTTTTCCAGGAAATACACGAACATATCCGACCAGGAGGAACGGCGGATCTTTTGCTGTGTATTGACTTCGATGTTGACAAAGCTCTGAAGGAAAAAGTCGATCAGCGGCGGCACCACCACTTCTACTCCCTGACCCACCAACCAGTCTACCATATCAGAATTTCCAAATGCATTGTATTTGATGTATATCTCCCCGACAATACCGATGCGCGGATGGTAACGCTGGTCTGTTTCTATCCGGTTGAATTCGGCAACTGCCCGTTTCAACAGGGCATAAATACCGTTGATGTCTTTACGCAATATCTTGGGTTGTATCACCCTCAGGTACTTATCCAGAAGATGGTCCGAGCTTCCTTTGTTCACCTCCCTGGCCACCGAGGAGTAATACATGGTAGCTATGCTGTCCGTGTAGCACAAAGCGGCAAAGATCGTAGGCAACAGTTTCAACCAGTTCATATCGAATCCCGGCTGGCTGTTGATCACTTTACCTTCTGTTCCGATAGCGATCACCGGAACATCTTCAAACCCGGAAGCTATCAGCGCTTTCTTTATCAGCGACAGATAAGTAGATGCCCTGCATTGCCCGCCTGTCTGGGTAATCCCAATCGCCACCTGGTCCCGGTCATATTTTCCCGATTGCAGGGCTTTAATGATGTCTCCTACCACAATGGTAGCCGGATAGCATATCTCATTGTTGGCATATTTCAAACCTGCATCCACAGACATCTTATCAGGAGGAGGAAGATTCACCAGCTTAAAACCGCCCAGGGCAAAAATGGGAGGCAACATGCGTGAATAGATATGTGAAAAGCCCGGAGCCAGAATCGTACGGTGTTTATCCTTTTCCTCAAAGAAGGCGACCTGCGTACGTTCTTTTGCCAGAGTAGATTCGGCAACATTGCGCAGGGTAAAGGATTCCAGCATGGAACGCAGGCGAAGGCGCAACGATCCGGTACTGGTGATCTCATCCACACGTACCAACGTGTGTGTTTTACCCTTACTCCGTAATAATTCTTTCGTTTCATTGATGGTAATGGCATCGGGTCCGCAGCCGAATGAGTTGATCTGTACCAGCTGTACATTTTCCGGTTGTTGTCCGACCCACGCTGCAGCCTGATAGATCCTGTTGGGGTAAGTCCACTGGGACAACACCTGTAATTCCGGTAAGGAGGTCAATTCGCTGACAGCATCTTCGGACAGCACATCGGCGCCCATTTCACAAAGCATATCAGGCACCTTACTGTTGATCAGGGAGTCGGTATGGTACGGCCGGCCGGCCAATACGATCAGCGTCCTGTTCTCCTCAGTGGCTTTCCTGATGACTTCTTTTGCCTGATCCAGTAGCTTCTGCTTATGGTTTGCCTGTGCCCGTTGTGCATACTGGAATGCCTTACGGAAGGTCTGCTTATCAACTCCCAGCATCCTCAAATAACGGTAACAGGCCCTTTCCAGCAAATGTTCATCGGCAAAAGATACGACAGGGCTATCCATAGGGATACCCCAGCGTGCTTCCGGATTTACGGAACTGCGTATGACTTCGGCATAGCTGCTGACAATCGGGCAATTGTATGCATTAACAGCCCCCTTGCTTTCAAAACGTTCAAAAATAACCATCGGATAAAAGATACGCTCCACTTTACGTTCGGCAAGGTCATAAATATGTCCATGCACCAGTTTTGCCGGAAAACAGATACTGTCGGACATGATGGTACCCAGTCCTTTTTCATACATCATCACGGTTGAAGGAGAAGAAAGTACCACTTCCATGCCGCACTTACGCAACAACGTACTCCAAAACGGCAGGTTTTCGAACATATTGAGGACACGTGGTATGCCTATTACATGACGTGGGGTTCCGGACGGCTTCCTGACACATTTATTCAATAATTCATTCTTATACTGGTACAGGTTGAATCCCGGTACAGCTGCATTTCCTTTATTGGTGAACACTTTTTCACATTTGTTCCCCGAATAATAGGCATTTCCGCTCTGGAACTTAAATCGGGTCACTACACATTGATTCTCACAACCTTTACAACGTAATTGTTTGCTTTGAAATTCCGTTAACTGGTCGATCTGGTCAAGTTGTAACCTGGACATTTGTGTACTTCCGGCTTTTTGCCATTGCTTTTTCGCAATCACAGCAGCCCCGTATGCACCCATCAATTCCGGAATATCCGACATCGTTACTGATCTCCCTGAAAGTAATTCCAATGCACGCCGCACGGACGGATTGCGGAATGTTCCCCCTTGTACGGAGATATGGTCACCAAGATCATCCATATTGGTTACATTCAACACTTTGATCAATGCATTTTTGATTACAGAATAGGATAATCCTGCGGCTATATCTTCTAATGAAGCATTTTCCCGTAACGATTGTTTGACCTTTGAATTCATAAAGACAGTGCACCTCGTCCCTAAATCACAGGGTGCTTTGGCAGAACAAGCCTTGCAGGCAAACTCTTCCACCGGCATTCCAAGATTTTTACCGAAAGTCTCAATAAAAGACCCGCAGCCGGAAGAACAGGATTCGTTCAATTCGATCCGCTGGATAGATCCGTCACGGATAAATATGGCTTTCATATCCTGTCCGCCTATATCGAGTATGAAAGAAACATCAGGATTGATATGCCGCGCTCCGGCATAATGAGCGATGGTTTCTACCACCCCGTTATCCAATCCGTAAGCAGCCTTGATCAACTCCTCGCCATAGCCAGTAACCAGGCTCCTGTTGATGATTAAATTCTTCCCGCATGCTGCCAGTTCTTTCTTAAATTCGGTCAATCCGGCATGTACCGTTTCCATGGGTTGCCCCTCGTTGTTACGGTAGAATCCGAATAATAACTCAAGATCTTCACCCAGTGCGACGATCTTGGTCGTAGTGGATCCAGAATCAATCCCCAGGAAACAATTTGTTCCCTGATATTCACTCAAAGCGGTTCGTTTTACCTTTACCGGGGTAGTCTCTTCTTGCCAGAGTTTCCATTCCTTATCCGATGTGAATAACGGATCAAGCCTGTTAGTCGCAATGATCCGGTTCCTGTTCGGCTGTTCGGCAATAAGGTCGATCAGCTGGGGCATGGAAAAAATATTTTCGCCCTTATTACTCAATGCGGCTCCCAATGCAGGGATTACCTCCGGATGTTCGGGTTTTACCAATTCTTCAGGAGTAATGCCCAGTGTACGGACAAAAGAGGTGGTCAATTCGGGAAGAAAAGTAAATGGTCCGCCGATGAACATTACCTGTGGCTGCACATCATACCCTCTGGCCAGCGTATTAATGCTCTGTACGGCAACAGCATGGAAAACTGAAGCAGCAATATCTTCTTTCGGTATCTTCCTGCTGATCAGGTTTTGTACGTCCGTTTTTGCAAATACACCACATCTGGATGCAATCGGATAAATCTGCTGGTGACAAGCAGCCAGTGAACTCATTTCTGCTGTTTCAATATTCAGCAGTGAAGCCATCTGGTCTATAAATGCCCCTGTACCACCGGCACAGCTACCATTCATACGTATGTCCGGCATCCGGTTTTCCGGAAAGAAAATCATTTTAGAATCCTCGCCCCCGATGTCGATTAATGTGTGTACCTGAGGATACATTTGCTGTACGACTTCAGTCGCGGCAATTAATTCCTGTATGAAGGGTATACCGGTGCTCTCGCAAATACCCATACCAGCCGAACCTGTGATAGTAATGGTCACAGGGTTCTCTCCCACTATAGGAAGGGCATCGGTAAGGATAGCGGATACCGTTTCGTATATGAGTGTATTGTGCCGCATGTAATGGGTATATACCATCCGCGATTGATCATCGATGATTGCGGCTTTAGCTGTTGTTGAACCAACGTCCAGGCCTATTCTATACATTGTCTATATATTGGGAAATGATCTGTATAATTAATATATGTGTGTGTGATTAATTCTGAATATATTTCATCAGGAAATCAAGGATGTGCTGTTTCCTGCTTCTGATAAATTCGGAAAAGGCATCTTCGCTTTCATTCAGGAAAAATTTGGTGATCATGGGCTTGAATACGAATGGCATAATGCACATTCCGATTACGCTGGCCCAGAATTGAGCAACATCAAACCCTTCCCGCTGAAAAGACTTCATTTCAGAAGTGATCTGATTTTTCAACTTCTCAATATCCAAGTCTTTAGCCAGGATTAACCGGACCAAGCGTTCCGGGGTAGCATTCAGGTCGTGTACCAGGAAACTGACATAATTTGGATTCTCAAGCATAAAATCGAGATAAGCATCCACAAACCGCTCCAATTTCATAGAAAGTGCGATATCAGCATTAATAATACCCGTTAAATTGGTTGCGAATGAATCAACGACCTGTCCGAATACCGCGTCGAATAATTTATCCTTATTACGGTAATAGTAATGCAAAGATGTACGGCTGATATGTGCTTCATCCGCTATTTCCTGCATACTGGTTCCGGCCAGTCCTTTATGTATAAAAACAGAGGTAGCCGCTTCCAGTATTTTGGATTCCACATCAATGGATCCATCTTCAATATAATGATTATTTGACATTTAGAGTGATCAATGTTTTTTGACAATTGAGTTTGACAAGAGTGTCAAAGATAGTTTGTTTTATTTTATTACACAAATATCTCATATAATAAAAAGCGGCAATAGTAACAAAATACTATACAATAGACTTATTTTCAAACCATTAAAAAAACACACATTCTGAGAATTTCATGTGTTGAATAAATTTATTGACAGTCATATATTTTCTACTATGAAAAAATATATATCTTTGTATGCATCTTTCATTACGGGGTGTGGCGCAGTTGGTAGCGCGCTACGTTCGGGACGTAGAGGCCGTGTGTTCGAGTCACATCACCCCGACAATTGATTGAGATCAAAAGATGTTGTTTGGCAGAAGTTTGTTCATCTTTTGTAAAGATCAATATTCAAAACAATGTAAAAAATCGATTTTAATATACTCTAAAACAAGCATATGGCAAAATTAGTCGAAGAACCCGTTTCTCATAATACCATTACTAATGGTACCGAAATAATAGGAGATATTAATTCGAACGGAGACATTCGTTTGGATGGTTTATTGAAAGGTAACCTCAATACCAAGGGTAAAGTGGTGGTTGGCCCGACAGGCAACGTGATAGGAACTATCAACTGTAAAAACTCCGATATCTTTGGTAAGGTTGAAGGAAAGATCACAGTGTCGGATCTATTATCACTCAAATCGACAGCCAATCTGAAAGGAGATATTATCACCAATAAATTGTCTATCGAACCCGGATGCAAATTTACCGGAACCTGTTCTATGGATGCAAACGCTAATACGGTCGGAACACAACCTAAGAGCAGCAGTCCTGAAAAATAATATTTAAGATATAATAATATAAAAAAGAGATGGTTTTTCAACCATCTCTTTTTTATATTATTATTCGGCTTACCGTTTATTGCGTAGCCACCGTTGCACTCACACTATATACTTTTTCGTCTCCGTTTTCTGCAGTTACCGTATATTTCACTATCCGTCCCGAAGAAAAATCCTGACTTATACCTGATTCCGGACTAACAGAAGCCTTATCCGATACTTTTATTGTAGGAGTCAAAGATCCGACTTGTGAACCTTTGGGAAATTGTTTAGTGATTGTTGCAGCACAATTCCCATCGCACCAGGAAACTCCGTCAACCGTAAAAGATACAATATCACATGCAGAACTCTTACTGTCTTTTTTCTTCTTGCACGCTGAAAAACCTACCACTGCAATAAATAGTACTGCTAAAAACAATTTGGTTCTCATATTTCAATCATTTATTGATATTTCTTATTAATATAGTTATATGATGAGCAAAGATAAAACACTTTTTTTAATTTTGATAAAAAATGATAAATTATTATTTATATCATATGGCTAATTGCGAAAAATCATGTAGGTTTGAAGGATGATGCGTATAGATATTCTTACTGTTGTCCCTGAACTGTTGGAAAGCCCTTTTAGTCATTCTATTATCAAAAGGGCAAAAGCCAAAGGTGTGATAGAACTGGTCGTACATAATATCAGGGATTATGCCACAGATAAACACAAAAGGGTGGACGATTATGCTTTTAGCGGTGATGCCGGAATGGTAATGATGATTGAACCGGTTTACCGTGTTATCAGTGAATTAAAAAAACAACGTGGGTATGATGAAGTTATCTACACTTCTCCTGACGGTGAATTGTTCGAACAAAAAGAAGCCAACCGGTTATCTACTCTTACCAACATCATCATACTATGCGGACACTACAAAGGGATAGACCATCGTATCCGCGAACATTTGATCACTAAAGAAATATCTATTGGCGATTATGTACTTACAGGTGGCGAATTGGCTGCATCTGTGATCTGTGATGCTGTTATCCGCCTGCTCCCGGGAGCATTGGGAGATGAAAGTTCTGCCCTGACCGATTCGTTTCAGGATGGGTTACTGGCTCCGCCGGTATACACGAGGCCTGCCGAATTTAATGGCTGGAAGGTTCCTGAAATATTGTTAAAGGGAAATTCTGCAGCTATTGAACAGTGGAAATTTGAGCAATCCCTGGAACGGACAAAACGTCTCCGTCCGAAACTACTTGAATGAACAGTCAAAATTGAAAGTGCAGTGTCTGGAATAATTTCAAAATGGGAACCGTTGGTCAACGATTTTGTGGCTTATCTTAAAATAGAAAAGGCCATGTCTGCTAATACCATTGAAGCGTATTTAGATGATCTGAACAAATTACAGTCCTATTTGAACGAAATTGATTCCGATGTATCACCCATGGAGATAACCTCCGGGATGCTTTCCTCTTTCCTTGTCCGGATGGGCGAAAAAGGAATGCAGGCACGTTCCCAGGCACGTATGTTATCAGGCATCAGGGCTTTCTACAAATATATGCTCATGGAAAACCTGATTGATACTGATCCGACCCGAATGGTAGACTATCCCAAAACCGGACGCAAACTACCGGATGTACTGACTGTTGAGGAAATAGACACACTACTAGCGAATATTGACCTGAGCAGACCTGAAGGACAACGTAATAAAGCCATCCTTGAAACGATGTATAGCTGCGGATTACGGGTTTCAGAACTGACTGGATTAAAGATATCCGACCTATTCCTAAAGGAAGGCTTTATCCGCGTAAAGGGAAAAGGGAGTAAAGAACGCCTGATCCCGATCAGTCCGAAAGCTATTCATGAGATCACCCTATATTTTTCTGATCGTGTACAGCTTGATATTGCTAAAGGCCATGAAGATTTTCTTTTCCTCAACCAACGGGGGAAAATGCTTTCTCGGGTCATGATCTTTACGATTATCAAGAAACTGGCAGAAACGGCGGGTATCAGGAAAAACATCAGTCCCCATACATTCCGCCATTCTTTTGCGACACATTTGATAGAAGGAGGTGCGGATTTAAGGGCCGTCCAGGAAATGCTCGGACATGAATCCATACTAACCACCGAAATATACACCCATCTGGATCGTAGTTTCTTGAGGCAAACGATCATAGAATACCATCCCAGAAGCAGAATAAACAGAAATATGAAGCATCATGATTGAGCAGGATACCAATAACGAAAATATCCTCCAGCAATTGAAACACCTTTCATTAATCAATTTCAAGAATTATGAACAGGCTGAATTTGAATTTTGTAGTAAAATCAATTGTTTTGTAGGAAACAACGGAACCGGAAAAACCAATGTATTGGATGCGATCTATTATCTGTCGATGACCAAAAGCTGTTTCCACACCGCCGACACGCAAAATATCCGTTATGAAAATGATTTTTTTGTCATACAGGGAGAATATGACAGGAAAGGAACAACCGAAAACATCTACTGTGGCGTAAAACGCGGGCAAAAAAAAGTTTTCCGGCGCAATAAAAAGGACTACGAGCGTTTATCGGAACACATCGGGCTTTTACCGGTGGTAATGGTATCTCCGGCAGATAATCAACTGATCACAGGTGGAAGCGATGAACGTCGCCGGTTCATGAACGAAGTGATTTCGCAATATGACCACCAGTATCTTCTTGAAATGATGAATTACAATCGTGCTTTGGAACAACGAAATGCTTTGTTGAAGAAGTTCGCCGAAGATCGTTATTTTGATAATGACATGTTGGAGATATGGAATGAACAGCTTATGCTTACCGGAAACCGCATTTTTGAGCACCGGTTGAATTTTTGTAAAGTATTGATCCCTGTTTTTCAGGATTACTATGAGAATATATCCGGAGGCAATGAGAAAGTGGAATTGATCTACCGCTCACAATTACAGGATAAAGATTTTGCATCATTATTGCTTGAATCGGCCAGCAAAGACCGTCTTCTTCAATATACTACCTGTGGCATCCATAAGGATGATCTTTTATTACAGATGAGTGGTTACCCGATAAAGAAATCGGGGTCGCAGGGACAACAAAAAACCTTCCTGGTTTCTTTAAAGATGGCTTATTCCGATTTTATACGGCAACATTGCAAAATTGCTCCCATCCTTTTACTGGATGATATTTTCGACAAATTCGACACGTCGCGTGTCAGTCATATAGTAAAGTTGGTAGCAGATAAGAAATTCGGCCAGATCTTCATTACTGATACCGGCAGGGAACATATTGAAGATATTTTAAAAACAACGGGCTCTGAATATCAGTTATTTGAAATTAATAAAAAGAATAACTGATAAAAAATTTATAGTAGATTTATACCAGTACAATACAGGTGCTTATCTTTTATTAGGTCAGCTATTTATCGAATTCAATTACCCAAAAGCAGTCACTGATTGGGTATTTCCATTTTCTGTATCTCTGTTTCCGGCCCGTTTACGACCAATAAACCATCATCGGTAATCTTCATTGGGTCCATAAATACCATTCGTTGTTCGCCGGTCTTTTGTGTACGCCCATGATAAACACATAACATTTGTCCGTCGGATAAATGCAGGGCCATACAATGTCCTGTTCCTGTAACCTCCCCGCCGCTTTCAGTATTTTTCTGTAAAACAGGATTATTGTCTGCTTTTTTGAATGGACCCAGTGGATGAGTGGATGTGGCATATCCCACTGCATAATTTTGCCCACCGAAGAAATTCGCAGAATACATCATATAATAAGTATCATTATGCAGGAATATATAAGAACCCTCTGTCCATCTACGATTTACTTCATGGGAGGTAACCGACCTGCTCTCCCACTCGGCCTGTTGATCATCCATCGTCAAAGGCGGACGCAATAACAATACCGGTTCGCCGATAATTCCTGAAAAATCAGGTTTCATCTCTACTCCATAGATCCAACTTTCTTCGATTTCGTTGTACCATCCCTTTTCCTTTGCCCAGGAGGCGACTTCACTTTCTACCGGATGTTTATAGCAACACCGGGAATAGTAAAGGTATACCTTTCCCGAATCGTCAAAATAGACATTGGCATCTATAATCGGGTAACCCGGATCGAATACCGGTTCCGGATACATTTCCTGAAAAGGACCGGTTGGAGTATCACTAACAGCCACCCCGATCATGAAATTTTCTTCTTCTTTATTTGGGTTATGCTTCCAGTTAGCACTGAAAAAAAGATAATATTTTCCATCCCTTTCGTACACTTCGGGTGCCCAGAAACAATCCACTGTCCAGGAATCAGAAGTTGCTCCGCGATATATAACACCTTCGTCTTTCCAGTTGACCAGGTCTGGTGAAGAATAAGCCTTAAATCCGTTGTTAACACCACCAGTACCATACATATAGAAAATGCCATCAGCAGCCCTTAAAATAAACGGATCACCAAATGATACCGGTAAAGGATTCCGGTAAGATATCTCCATACCGGCAGACTTTTTCCCTGACGATTGATTTTTACATGACAAACAAAAAACCGTCATACAGATCATGAATGAACAGAAGTATTTCATAAACAACAATATTTATTTCGAAACGATAACTTTGTCAAAGTTACGATTATTTTGTTATACCTGTATAAGATACACAAATATTAGTAGGCATTCTTATCATTAAATACCATCAATGCAGTTTTCAATATAATTTCAATATCTAACCAAAACGACCAGTTTTCAATATACCACAGATCTGCTTTGATACGTTTTTCCATCAGGTCGATCTCTTTCGTTTCTCCACGATATCCATTTATCTGAGCCCAACCTGTGATCCCGGGCCGAATAAAATGACGCGACATATATTCATCCACCTTAGGTGAATATTCACTGGTATGTAACAGCATATGTGGACGAGGCCCAACAATAGACATATCACCCCTAAAGACATTGATGAATTGTGGTAACTCATCTATACTGGTTTTCCGCATAAAATTACCGATACGGGTTTTCCTGTTATCATCGGCAGTCGCCTGTTTAGTATGTGCATCAGAACTACAACGCATGCTCCTGAATTTGTAACATTGGAACGATCTCCCTCCTACTCCTGTTCTTTTTTGCTTGAAAAAAACAGGTCCGGGCGAACTGATCTTAATTAAAATACCCATCAACAGATATACCAAAGGAAATAAGGTGATCAAAAAAATCAAGGAAAAGATAATATCAAATCCTCTTTTTAATACGGCATTATGTGCATAACTCAACGGGATCCTATGTTGTGAAAAAACGGGTATTTCCCCGATCTGCTCTACAATAGCGTAATTTTCCGAATAATAATAATAAACCGGAGGAATAATATGAAACTTGATGACATTTTTTTCCGCAAATTTGATAAAATCCGAAATTTTCTCTTCAGCATGTAATGGTAAGGCACAATAAACTTTAGTAACCTTATTCCGTAAAATATATTCTTTTGCTTCTTCTATAGTTCCTAAAATTTTCCCTTCATTCTGGTTCGGATTATCATCGAAAAGACCAAGTATCTTTACTCCGAGATAGAGATTAAACTGGAATTCATCATCAATACTTTGCCCTATCTGCCCTGCACCTAAAATGATCGCTCTACTGTTTGTCCTTCGGATCAGAAATGTCAAGGCTTTTCTGGTTATCCACTGATAAATACACATTACCACCCATGCAATACAAAAGAAAGTGATAATAAAAGAACGGTGGGTGGAATTAAAAATACCTAATACCAATAAACAGACTGTAAGAATAGTTATAGCTGTAAACAGTTTAAGAAAATTCCGGCGAACAAGGTTGGGCGCATGCAATTCCCTGACATCATCAAAATTAAATTTGACCAATGCAAAGCTGATCAAATAACATAAATTAATAAGAAGCAGGATCAAAGAATAATTATAATCATACCGGATATCAAAAACATTGATTAAAATGAA
>JAISOY010000214.1 GCA_031275285.1 Bacteroidales bacterium
TACTACTTCATCGTCGAACATGAACCATGCCTTCTGTGCAATGGTGTTGATGCTATAACTGACATCCCTGTATGAGTATGCACTGACGCCATACACGCCATCGGATACTCCGCCGGCAAAGGATGCGTTCCCGGCAGTACCCCATTCTGCGGGACGGGGTATCAAAGCCATCTCAGGCGCAGTGGTTCCGGGTATCTTTGTCCAGTCCCAGACAGGGAAAATATCGACGTATTCATCGCCTTTCAAAGCAATATCGGTGGCTCCATCCGAGAGAAAATAACCTTTGATGTTTTCACCATTTCCATTCTCATTGCGCAGGGTGCGTGAAGATACCATACGAACATCAAAACTGAATCCGGGACGGGTATGCAAGGTATAATCGCTTCGCCAGTAATGGGTGTTGACAGGTTGCAATCCATAACCTGCGGTCTGAGACCCGTTCAACCGGCTGATGGCTGCATCATATTCGGAAGTATGTTCAGGATCAATCGTTTTCAGACCGGCTATCGTTGAGGTAAAGCCTGATTGAAACAAAGCGCCCTGACGGCTCAGACTCCGTCCAGAGACATTGTATAAAAAGTACTGGCCGCGTATCACTGGCAAATAGGTTTTGCGGGTGTAGTCGCTCAACAGTTCCAGTTTATCATCGGGAAGTGCATAAGGAGTTCCTTCGGTATACAATGCCATATTGACGGTACCGCTAATCACCACATCACCATATCCTCCGATATATAATTGTTTACCGTGTTGCTGGTACGAAAAATCATGTTGCAGCCCCTCATCGGTGGTCAATATTAAAGGATAATACACTTGCTGAACACCAAAGGAAAGAACCGATTCGTTTCCGGTGAGGCATCCCCGGTATACCCAATGAGTGGCAATGTCCAGTTTATTGGCGCCTGTTCCCTGCGATCCGTCCTGATCGGGACGCCCACCTTCGCTTGCCATACGGTTGAGCAGTTTATTTTCCAGATCCGACGGTAACCGCGTTGTTCCGCCTCGCATCAGTATCAGCAATATACCCACCCGCTGCGGACTGGCGATCTGTTGCATGTACCAGTTGGTACTTGTGGGATGGCGGTCATACCAATAAGTAAGCGCCAGTGCGATTTTTGTATACAACTCTGTGTTACCATTATAGCTGCTGGCGGGAAGCGTATAAGCCAATACCATTGTTTTCAACCTGTCCAAATGGCTGATGGGCGTCCAGTCAGTCTGAGCATTATTGGCATAGTAGATGTCGGACCACGAACCATCAGCACTGAGACTGTTCATATAGCCGGTAGTGCTCGACACGATAGCTGTTATACTTGCTACTGAAGCAAACTGCTTATCGCGGATACGCTGCATGATAGTTTCGTACATCGTACCAGTTGCCTGGTGTACAGGTAAACTATATAATGCTACGAACAGGATTACTCTGATGATATTGGTTTTCATGATGACTGACTTCCGGATAATACAACAAAAGTGGTTCCCAGAATCGTAGAACCACTTTTGTTAATAATGCCTCCTATTGCGGCATTTCGTAGAATTTCATTTCTCCGATACAAACAGGGCCACTTTCTGACACAGCATTATTCACTATTGTTTTTGAAAAGCTTAATTTCACATATCTGAATAGTGCTGCTGAAGAAAATACATCCGAATCGAATTGTTCTCCCAAACCTGTAACAGGCAATTCTTTGCTGATATACGTTTTCAGGAGAGTCCAGTTTGTATTATCGGCACTGATGAACACTTCAAATTCGGCCGGTTTGGAATTCGCCTGTGATGCACTGGTCCAGTACTGGAAACGGAATGCGGAAATATTATTACCCAGATCGAACACCAACCAATGAGGCATAGGCGGCAATGGATAGTCAACTCCATTGATGTTTGCCGGATCACGCCATTGCGACTGATAATGGCCTCCGACGCCACCGCCACCATCAAACAATGCGCTATATCCTGCTGAAGGCTGATTATTGGAGGTAACATTTGCGGCTGCAAGTGTTATCAGCTTACCAACACTTACGGTTACATTGCTGGTTGGCAATGATGCCTCCGGAGTAAATGTAATTACCGCCTTATCCATGTCATTCATCGAAGTTACTGTAACGGTTATTTCTGTCGATCCGTCGCCGCTGTTTTCCGAAAGCGTGCACCATCCTTTCCCGACTTCAACTGCAGCTGTCCACGGCACATTGCTAGTAATGGTCAGCGTACCTGTGCCACCTGAAGTCATAAAGCCAAGCGACGAAGCTGAAATTTCGAATTTTGGGGTAAGGGCAGCCTGTTCTACAACAAGTATTACCGGATCAATACCTTCTGCCGTAAAGGTTATGGTAGTGCTGCGCGGCTGGTTGATCCCTGTTGCACCTACAGTTACGGTAGCATTTACAGAACTTTCGGCGCTAACCGGATTGATGGTACACCATGACTGGTCTGTTTCATTAACTGTAGCTGTCCACGGAACATTGCTGGTGATGGCAAGTGGAAGCACTTCACCTTCACCTGCGAAATTGAGTGCATTCGTAGAAAGAGTCAATACCGCTCTGTTTGCAGTCTGACTGACAGTTACGGTTTTGTTGGCAATACCTTCTACTCCGGGTTTCACCGTAATGGTGGCCGAACGATCCTCTCCTACAGATGCGAAATCGGCTGTTACCGTAACAGTTGCCGATCCGCTTCCGGCTCCGGAATTCACGTTGCACCACGTTTTTCCGGCTTCAACTTCGACTGTCCAGGACATGTTGCTGGTAATGGAAAATGTTTTATCGCCACCATCACCTTCAAAATCAAGAGATGTTGGAGTTATTTCGAAAGTCGGATCAGGAGAAGTTTGTGTTACTGTAACCACCTGAGGCACCAGATCTGTAGTAGTAAATGTGATGATTGCCGTACGGGCCGCACCGGCGTCGGTATAAGGTGTTACCGATACCGCCAAGTTGCCGTCACTGTTTTTGTTTCCCCCCGATGGCGTTATAGTACACCATGTGGCCTCTTCATTTACTGTAGCCTTCCAGATCACATTAGAAGTCAGAGTGAGGGATTTGGAACCTCCCGCGTTATCAAAACTAAGTTCTGTGGCTGAAATTGATAATGACGGATCGTCGTTGTCATCCTTACATGAGTTGATAATAAAAAGCATGAGAATGATCATGCAAATGCCGCATATCATATGATATATTTTATTCTTATTTTCCATTGTTTTATTGTTTGTCAATTATTTTTGTTGGTTATGATCATCGCGGCAGCGGGGTACGAATCCGAAACGATTTCGCTGAAAGTAACCTTTTCATGGTTTTATACTGTTCTCGGTTAAGTTTTGTGCAAAGCCGGATTGCTTCGTCATTCCTCTTCGCAATGATACTTATCCGATACTTTTGATACACTCCCGCGATGACATTTTTTAACTTTTTGTATCCGATAATCGTATTATTTTTCAGGATCTACTACACCCAAATCACCTTTGATTAAACCGAATTCAGCCATGCTGAAAAACTGGTCATTATTGTAGCATTTCGAAATACTTAACCGGATATACCGGGTTGGGTTAATAATCATAAAAAATTTGGACTCATAAGAAGCCCCTACAGCACTGGGTAACCCTGATCCAATAGTTTCAAAAAATGTCCATTCAAGTCCGTCGGAACTGGTCATTACATCAATAATTTCCGGTTTTCCGTTGGTATTATCGTTCCGGTTAGTATATTTAAATTTGATCGTCTGTACTTCTTCATCTAGAAAAATATCCAGTACATGGGGAAGATCGACTGCCGGATTCCATTGCGACTGGTAAATGGTGGATAGATCGCCATCCAACATGCCTGCCACACCATGGCCTGAAGGTGTATTATTGGTAAAAATCTGGCCTATTGTCAGGTTGATGGGTTCTTCATCTTCCACATAATACGTTATGGTTGCTCGTTGCGGCTCCTGCGATACCGTGTGACTTGTTCCGCCGGTACCGGTCTCGCTTATAGACTGCAAACTGAAAGTTACCGGCCCATGCTTCTGCAAAAGGCCATCTATGGTAATGGTATCATTATATCTGCTGACTGTTTTATGTATGGTTCCCTGTTTTATCGGGTCGTGGTAACTTATCCGCACATGATCCAATGCCGAATCGGCAGGAACCTGCCATTTGAGCACTACTTTTCCTGGAAGCGGGTATGACGTTATTGCAGAAATATCGGAGGGAGTTATTTTATCCGAATCATCATCACATCCTGTTATCAACAATGATAATAAAACAACAGGAAATAGAATATTCAATAATATTTTCATCTTATTTACATGTTATGGTTTTAATACCCGGGATTTTGTTTCAACTTGGCACTTTTGTCCGTTTCCCCGCTGGGGATAGGTAACAGATAATGCGTGGGAGAATAGAATATTCTGGCAAAGTTGACTTCGGTAACGTTGAAGAAACTGGCATCATCAGTACCGTTAATATTCATGCCTTTTGCCTGGACATTAAAGTATTTGCGCCCTAACAACCACCGCCGTACATCCCAGAACCGGTGATTTTCCAGATAAAGTTCAATGGTTCGTTCCTGACGGACAATCTGCCGCATTTTATCCTGATTAAGGGTAATGCCAGTACCTGCCCATGATTCGTCTACGCCTTTCAATCCCGCACGGGTACGGATTTTGTCGATGTACGTTTTTGCCTCGTCCAACCTGTCAAGTTCTACCAAAGCTTCAGCATAATTAAGATAAAGTTCCGCCAGACGTGCCAGCGGCCAATAATAATCGACAATGGAACCCGATGTGCCATTACGCGAATACAGAGGAGGCACTCCTTTTTTGTTGAGGTATCCTGTCGGGGAATAGTTATTGGTACGGCTTTTGATTCCACAATTATCGTCTTTCCGGAATTGGGTCAGTTCTTTAAAAACATCATCCCTGTTAATTTCGTAATAACTATTGTGGAAGGCTATCCATGCATTGAACCGAGGTTCCCTGTTTTGGTTCAAATTCAGCGTGTTGCCGTTTCCGTTAGACTGGGCACTGTAATTGTACCGTCCTGCAAAGTCAAATGCAGGGTCGTCTTCGATAGGCAACCCGTTATTGGTATAAAAGAATTCCAGCATGGTTAATGTAGGTGCTATCCCGCACCAGGAAGCTCCCGAACGGAACGGGGTTGATTTGTTCTGTAAATCGTAGGTTCCTTCCTTACGGGTATCGCCCCAGATAATTTCCATACCGGATTTATCAGTAATTGTAAGGCGCAATGTCCGTTCAATGGGATCGTCCGGCAAAGGCATAGCCGTAGTTACCGGAGTGCCGGGATATAATATGTACCCTGCCGTTTCGGCGGCTTGTATCGCTGCTAAATTGGCCTGGGCTGCCCGTTCCCATTTTGTAAGGTCAAAGGTTGTGCTGATCAGCTGTTGTCCGGCTTCATTTTTGAAGTCGGCATACGTTCCGCTCAGATCATCGGTTTCAGCTACCGACGATTTTGCACCATTGAACAACGGCGAAGCGGCATACAACATCATACGCCCTTTAATAGCCAAAGCTGCCGTGCTTGTGGCTCTTCCATAAGCATTTCCTGTTTGTTCCGGTTTTAATCCGGCTGCAATTGCTTCGTCGAACTTGGCGGCAATCCATTCCACACACTCATCATAAGGCGCCCGTTCGGGATAGTTACTTACAGGAGTATTCAAATCGGGAAGTTCTTTGATCAAAAGCGTAGGCCCGTAACATTTCAACAGCAGGAAATGATAGTAAGCAATCAGAAAATGGGTTTCTGCTGTGTATTGCTGTTTATCATTATCCGACATTCCCGGTACTTTGTCAATATTATTCAATAGTAGATAACATTGCCTGATTCCCTGAAACAAGGTGTTCCAATAAGAAATGATAGGATTGTTTGCCGTATAATTACCTTTCGGAAAATCGGCAAAAGCTTCGTGTTCAAATGCTGTTACCACTTCGTCGGCAGTGAAAAAATCCAGGGATTTATCACCAAGACGCGAATTCGGCAAATAACTATAACACGAATAGAGATACCGCTCGGCGGCTGCCTTATCTTTAAATGCGTCTTCTTCAGTCGGCGTTTCATCCGGCACAATATCCAGATAGTCGCATCCGGCGGCTATGGTCAATATTACCAGTAAGTATATATATAATTTTTTCATTTTGATGTATTTTTAGTGTTTATAAAGTTACCTGTACACCGACGTTAATCACACGCTGTGTCGGATATTTGAATCCGGCGCCTCCACCCTGTTCGGGATCCCATAATTTAAACTTTGAGAAAGTCAATAAATTAGATCCGCTCAGATATACCCGGAAAAACTTGTAGGTATAGCCTATTTCGGCATTTTTCAATTTCAGAAAAGAAGCATCACGCTGCCAGTAAGTAGAAGCTACCGAGTTATTGGCGATATCTTCCTTGCTGATGCGCGGATACGCTGCATAGGGATTCTGATTGTCGAGACTCCAGTAATCATCTACAATAAACTGCAGTACATTATTGGTAGTGCTGGTGCCAAACGGATGAAAATCCGACATCATCAGTGTGGTCTGAGCTACTCCCTGAAAAAATACGGAAGCGTCAAAATTCTTATATTTCCCAGAAATACCAAATCCGTAAACAATCTGAGGAACTGTGGGATGTCCTGAATATATCTGGTCATTAGATTCGATACGTCCATCGCTGTTTCCTTCTTTATCAGGCATATCCCTGTATTTGATATCCCCGGCCATTACATTTCCTCCCAATAACTGGGTAGGAGTATTGTCTATCTCTTCCTGGTCGATAAACAAACGTTCGGCAATATATACCAAGGACTGGTTGGTGGAATGTCCCACTCTCGATTTTCCGGGATACTGTACAAAGTCAGGTTCATCATATTCCATTATCTTATTCTTTGCATAAGTAAAGGTTCCCATAGCTGAAAGATAGAGGTCTTTAGAGAAGTTTTTGCCATAGTCAACCGAAAAGTCAAACCCTCTATTCTTCACTTTTCCAAGATTTCCATAGATTTCCGTACCGGATGTTCCCATGAAATTCGGAATGGTTCTGCGTGCCATAAATATACCGTCACGGATTTCCCGGAAAGCATCCAGTGTAATATTAAGCGAACGGAATAACTGGATATCGACCCCAAGGTTGAGTTTATTTCCGACTTCCCATGTAACGGCTTCATTTAAAAACCGGTTGTAGGTAGGTCCGCTCAGGGAATAATTCTGGTCAACACCGGTGGTATATGATGCACTGCTTTGCAAAGAAACTTCCGACATGTATGCAAAACGTACATCTTCCCATTCCCCTGAAGAATTCTGCCTACGAACTGCTTCATTACCAACTTTACCCCACGAGCCGCGGATTTTGAAATTACTGACTGTGTTTTTCAGAGATTCCCAAAACGGTTCTTCACTGATAATATAACCTGCAGCTATTGAAGGGAAGAAACCGTAACGATGTCCCTTTGCGAAATTCTCACTACCGTTGTACCCGAAGTTAGCTTCAATCAGATACCTGTATTTATACGAATATGTGGCACGTCCCGCAATCCCCTGCTTCCGTTTTGGCAATGAGTTCATCAAATTTGAGGGATTGTTAATGTCGGTTTGATCCTGATTATACAACACCATTCCCGACACATTATGCTTTCCGGCAAAAGTACGGTCATACTCGAACATTGCCTGAATATATATCCTGCGGTCCCCGGAATTACTTCCTGAAGTGGAAAGGACTATTGCCGACGGGCTACTGGTTGAAGCCAATGTATAGCCGGTCATAATTCCCTGATTATCGACATCGTACGTATCAATATAATAACGATTATAACCACCGTTACGGGTTACTGTAGATCGGGTGTAGTTTGTGAACGAAGCCAATGCTTTAAATGAAAGGCCTTCGGTGACGAAATCCAGCTTTTGTTCAAAATCCAGATTGGCAATCACCGTACTTTGAAAATCGTCAGCGTAACCCTTAGTCATGTTTCCGACAGGATTTTCAGAAGCCATACCGGCGCTGCTCATTCCACCCCATGCCACATGGTCACGCTCAACCAATACATTTTCGCGGGGATCGTTGGGAAACAGAACAGGACAATCCACAGCATTGTTTTTCATTACATTTGCAAAGATATCTGTGATAGATGTTGCCGGACTGTGATATGACCTCATTTGAGCATTCAGCCTGAGACCGACACGAGTAGTTTTTGAAGCATGTACATTCAGGTTGTTCTGGAATGCATACCGCCACATATTGATATTGTTGTCGTAAGAAAAGAAATTTTTACCTCGATCTTTTAGCATTCCCGTTTCATGATTGACAGATGCACTCAGGAAGTAATCCATTTTTGCACCTCCGCCACGTATGTTGAAGTTGAGGTTCTGATTCCAAGCAGAGCTTTTGAACAACTCATCGTACCAGTTAACATTCGGATATAAAATAGGATCTATCCCGGCCTGCGTGCCCGCTATCTTAGCATCGGAATATGGAATCCCGCTTGAAGGACGGCTTGTTACCGCTTCGTTGTACATTTTCATATAGGTTACACCGTCTGCAATTTCTGGTGTTCGGGTAGGAGATGTCATCGCAGTTTCAAACCGGACATTGATGATCGGTTTTGCCAAGTTCGCACCCGATTTGGTAGTCACAAGCATTACCCCGTTCGCTCCCCGGGTACCATATAGCGCCGTAGCTGTGGCGTCTTTAAGAACAGAGAAACTTTCAATAACTTCTGGATCAAGAGCATTCAGAGCATTAGTACCTACTTGTACTCCATCAATAATGATTAACGGCGAAGTAAGGTCACTGATCGTAGATATTCCCCTGATCCAAAAACTGGCACCATCAGCTCCGGGCTGTCCGCTACGTTGTACGGCAACTACACCGGACAAACGTCCGGCAAAAGCCGTAGATAGCTGTGAAGCTGGCACTTTGAGATCCGACGGACGAACACTTTGCACAGATCCAACCACAGAAGCCTTCTTTTGTGTCCCATAACCTACAACTACAACTTCCTCTATTTGCTGAGAGTCTTCCAGTAATGTTATTTCAATATGATTTTGTCCCTTTACCGGCACCTCCTGAGCAAGGAATCCGATGAAAGAAAATACCAGAACAACATCTTCATCGTGCGGCACTGTTATATCAAAACGTCCGTTAAAATTGGTAGCTACACCTTTGGTTGAACCTTTAATTACCACGCTTGCTCCGGGGATAGGCTCTCCGGATGCATCGATAACAATGCCGGTAACTACCTGTGTTTGCATAGCTGAAGTTGATAAGTTGTCGGTTTCTTTGTTTTTCCACACTATAACTTGCCGGTCTACGATCCTATATTGGTTATTGGTCGCTCTGAATACTTCTTGTAACACCTCATCGATAGACTTAGCCGTTGTATCTAGATTTACCTTAGTACTAACATCCACAGCGTCATCCCGAAAAATAAAAATGAATTCGCTGTTGCGTTCAATTTCATCGAATACTTGCCGAATAGTAACATTTTCCATTTTCAGAGATAACTTAGTATCTTGCGAATATGTACTGCTTGCCCAAAGCATGCCTGTAGAAAAAATCATCAACACTATTGTAAACCTCATTATCAGCAATAATTTATAAACTTCTCCGTATTTAGGAATAGTATCTAAAAAATAATTCATATTTTTGTTTTTAATTTTTAATTAAAAATTGGTTTTATACTCTAAAGCAATAGGTTAAAACTTGTTTCTTACCGGATAATATGTGGGTATTATCCGGTTTTTTTTATCATAGGCGTTTATTTTTTATAAATGAATATTTGATTATTTTCTAACTTATATTGAATCGGCGCTAATATTAAAATAACTTCAAGCACGTCGACGATATCTTCTTTCATATCCAATTTACCGGAAATGATGTCTTCTTTAAGTGAAGTTTCGATAACAACCGGAATAGCATAATGCCTTTCCAATTTACGTAAAATTATTTCCAAATTTTCGCTTTTAAACTGCAACAGCCCGTCTTTCCAGCAGATATAGTCATAAATATCGATGGTTTTCACTTCTTGTACAGCCGTATGGTTATGGATACTGATTACCTGATCAGATTGTAACTGTGTTACCTGCCGGTTTTTATTGATTACCTGTACCGAACCGTTTACCAAAGCTATTTCTGTTTTATCTTCCCGAGGATATGCATTTACGTTAAAACTAGTTCCCAATACTGTTACTTCCACATTACTGCTGGTTTTTACGATAAAAGGTTTAGCTTCATTCCTTGCTATTTCGAAATATGCTTCGCCTTCAATGAATACTTCGCGTTTTTTACCTGTGAATTCGACAGGGTATACGGCACGGCTACCGGCATTCAGCCATAATTTGGAACCATCGGCAAATGTTACGGTAGTTCGTTTACCCCACGGAACAATTACTTGATTAAAGCTGACTTCATCTGTCTTCTCCGGATTTATTCCCTGCCGTATCACTTCCTGAGTATTGACAACCAATTGTCCTTTTTCATCATAATGAAGATCTGCATTTTCTGTAGCAACCATATAGTGGGTTTGATCAGCCAGTACTACTTGTATTTCTGTTCTGGTAATTTCCACGGGTATAACTGTTGCTGCAAACTGAATCAACGGATCTACGGTTTCATCCGATAATCCTCTTTTGCTCATCCATTGCCATACACCAAATAATAAAGCAACCGAGGCAGCACATACCGCACTGGCAATCAGGTATCGCTTAATTGAATGACTTTTCCGTCGACTATCTGCACCTATTCTGCACCACAAGTTTTTTATCTGAGTATCGGTCAATTCGCTTTCCTCAAACTTCATAGATTGTATGATAAGCCGTGCATCATCTATTTCATGTTTCAATCCGGGATTCGATGCTGTAAATGTCATCCAAAATGCATCAGATTCAGGTACAGGATTGTGCACCCAGTCAATAAACAACTGGTCGGAAACAAAGTCCGCACATTGATATGTTTTGTATTTATCCATTGTCTATAATTAAAAAGACATCAATTATAAATTTGTAACCTCTGAAAATAAACTTTTTTTATTTCTCGTTTTTTTTATAGTTTGCAGTTTTTCAATCATAGCTATTTTTTCTGACTAAATGGCTTGTTTTCCAAAAAAAACAGTGTACGATAAAAATTATCACACAGCAATCGGCGGCCAAAATCTGCAGCGAGTGTAACTGACTAGGCCTTTAAAAAAAGGGGAGGGTTTGATGGGGTCTTAAAACCATTAAAAACAAGATAAAGTCTTCTTTTGAAATACTTTTACGTAGATTTTCAATAGCTTTATACAACGTATTTCGTACAGCCTGATAGTTGATTCCCATAATTTGTGCAATTTCCTCATTATTAAAATTGTTAATATAACGCAGGTAAATAGCTTCCTTTTGCCTGTAAGGCAACTCATTAAGAGCATCTCGTAGATAATGACGTTTCTTTCGGGTGGTTTCCTGTTCATCCAGCGTATCATCAAAAGCAGCCTCCAGAAGAAAGGGATAATCATCGATAGTATCATGCCTGATTTTGTTATGACTTTTCATAGCACGAATCATTCTGTGTGTTAACGAACGGATCAGGTAAAACCGGATATTATCTGTAGTACCGATAGTGCTGCGGTGATTAGACAGATCGACAAAAAGATCATGAATGCAATCCATTACAAAACCCGTATCGGGTGTTAACTTCGAACCATATTGATAAAGCGCCTGGACATGTAAATTATAAATGCGTGAAAAAGCATCAGGATCGCTATCACGAAAACTATCCCACAAATAAGTGTCTTGGCATTCTAATTTTAACATTTTCACTACATGATACAAAAAGTATAATGCAAAATTAAAGTACTTTTCCTGAAGTACAAAAACGGCAACAATTTTCCTATCAGGAAAGACTGAACTTTGAACTCAGATCCTAGAACTTTAAATTTCTGGTCCGTTGTATAACGGACTCAGATTTTTCGGTAATATTACTTCTATTTCTCTGTAAAAAATCCAATTGATGACTGATATGTGTAATGAGATATGGTTTGCATCTGTGATATAAACCATATTTCCGATACGGGGATCCGGTATAGGAAGACTCTTATGCATGACTTCTATAGGGATAATCTGCACATGATCAACCCAAAACGATTTTTCTGAAATTGTGTGTATGTTCAATTCCAGCATTCAGGGATATTTCCATTTCGCAAAAAAAGCAAACTCTTTCTTCAATACTTCCCGTACTCTTTTTTCGCATATATCCATTAGCTTTTGCTACACGTAGTTATATGTCCTCACATCGTCCAATCCTGCGGTATGGTCTTTATGTCCGCAGGTGAACAGTATAGCGTCCAAACGCTTGATATCGACGCATTGCATTTATTGACGAAAATCAGAACCCGAATCAATCAGTTGGATAATTATCAACCTGAGTTCGATTAATATTTTTGATTAAAAACACAGAAAAAATGGAGATTTATTGTTTTTAAAGCCCTGAATTTAAAATACATAATAAATAT
>JAISOY010000215.1 GCA_031275285.1 Bacteroidales bacterium
ACTGACACCTCTGATAAAAGAGTATGTCCATCGTTCTGCAATCTTACACACGGACCAATGGATCGGATATCACATAGTGAATAAACTATACAACCATTCTAAGGTTGATCATAGTAAAGGGCAGTATGTGGATGGTGACTGTTACACCAATACGATTGAGGGCTTCTGGAGTTTATTGAAAAGAGGTTACATAGGGATATATCATTACATGAGTAAAAAGCATTTACAGAAATACGTAGATGAATTTGTATTCAGATACAATACCCGTATGATTAGTGACAGTGATAAGTTTAACTTCTTGTTAAGTGTAACGAGAGGATACAGTATGACATATAATGATTTAGTAGCGGCATGAAAAAGAAAAAAGGTACAGGTGAAGAGTTTGAGGATTTTCTGAAAGTTGCTATATCACATAAGATAGAAAGTCAAAAAAGATATAAAGCACGATATTATTATCGAATAGAATTCAGACAAAAGTATACGAGAAGTGAGGCTCGTGATATACTTCTTTCAGTAGAAAAAAGAAAAAGAGAAAATAATAAGACAGATAACCTTCATTCTAATGAAGAAATTGAACATGAATTGGATCATATTTACAATTCTTCCTTGGCTGAATTAGAAGATGAGGTATCAAGAGACATTTTTTTATTTGGTTGGACAAAGCCTCCAAGAGCAATTAATTCGTTGCATTCTTGACAAAAAAGAAGTCCATTTTCATCTTGGATTGCATATGAATCTCCACATTTACTACAATCAATTGGTATTCTAATTTTTGGTTTCATTTGGATTTTATTAATCAATACAAATATAAGCTTTATAATATAGACGAAGAAAAGAAAAAGAGATTATTTAGTATATTTGTTCCTTGAAAATAAGAAGTGCCGACTCCTCGTTAAAATCACCAAAACTTTAACAAAAATACGTACAGGCACAATGACTCTCTCAATATAGGGTGGGTTGTTTTATTCATGTACGTATTAGGTGTTTGGTGATACCTTACGAGGATATGGGTAGCAGCCCACTTCTTCATTTATAACACTCTCCGAGGTTGCATGAGAGACAAACTAAAAAATCATGGTGAGTTCAGGAGAATTTTTAATTAAACTATTTGAATATCGAGTAACAATTTTTGTTGTTTTTACGATTATTTTACTTGTTATTGTTGGAGTTATGGCACAACAAAGAGGAAGAAATACTGCCGGTTGGATTGTTCTTTCATTTTTTGTTATCTCTCCTCTAATTGTTATGTTTATCTTGTTATGTATAGATACAACAAAAGAAGAACGGATTAAACGGATTACAGAAGATGAAAAAATTAGAGAAGAAATAAGGAAAAGTCAAAATTAAATTTGTTTCTTTTCAAATAAACAATTACATTTAAGAGATTGATTATTAATTTTTCTATATAGTAAAAATCTAAAATATGTTATTATTCGAATAATAGCTATTATATTAGATTTTGATAGTATAAATATAATAATTATATTTTTTAATGAAAATATTCATATCTTTGCATATGTGATCTTGTAATGAACAAATAGAGTCAAATGTATTTATTATACTATAATATAAAAGACATGAATGACTATTAAGAATTATTTGTTTTTACTTTATTAATCAGACGCTTATAACAACATATGAAATGAATAATTGTGTAGAAGTTATTAAATCAAAAATAGGTTATACACTTCAAGAATCAATTAATTCTAAAAGATCTATAGATGATAATGTCAATTCATTGTTAGATTCTATTCTTAGTGTAAGGAAATTAACAGATAAAGCTAACAATTTATTAAGTGAATGTATAAATGATTTATACAATTCAAAAGAAATTCTTGCTAAAGACGGATATATTCAAATAGAACCAGACTTAATAAGTTTAAAAAAAACTGTTTCAAGCTTTTATATCACATTAAGAAAAGGTAGTTTTTATCCTGGGATTAAGCAAAATGTTTTCAAATATCATAATACTTTAAAAGAACTTCAAGAATTTATCCATGATATGAATTTATTTTTTATAGATCTTCCTGAAGATGATGAATTTAAAGCTATATCAAAGGAAATAAATCTTATCTTTAAAAAATGATATTTCTTTCTATAAACACATTTAGGGTATCATTGGGAAAATTACTAAAGGCTAAGAGAAAAGAATATTGTTCTGTTAATCAAGATCTTTGCAGCTGTTTTTTAGACAAAAAAGATAAAATAAAAAAAGAGCAAGAGATATGGGACTCTAGAGATATGATCTATCAAGATGAAGAATATAAAGTAATAAAATTACGAGTTCAAGATAGTTTCAAAAGATTAAGTAAAAGTGATGGTTATAGATTAATTTTCTTGATTTCATCTTCTAAAGAAATTGTTTGCTTTTTGAATATTTATCCCAAAAATGGTTCTTTTTCTAAAATGGATATATCTAAAGAAGAGTTAAAGGATTTGTTACGTGATTTTATAGATGAATTTAAGAAACAACTATTATATTGTCACGATGTTACTGGTTGTCTAGAGGAATTAAAAAAAGTAACCTGTAAAAAGACTACTTGCAAATATGAACAAGAATTATGTTCATTGTAAAAATGAGCATATTGAATTAGTAAATTTTTTCTTACTGTCAAGTTGTATATAGTTGCCTAAAAATATTCATCATGAATATTTTTATTCGTCTTTGCATATGTTATAACTTCCTCGATTTTAAGAGGGCAAATATTTGTTATCTTCTGAGGATCAAAAATATGATATAAGCCACATAGACCAGAAGTAGCAAGGATCCGCTCCATCTTCCCAATTGTTGTTTTTTGCTGAAGAAAATGAACATAAAGAGCAATAAAGAGGCCAGTATGTTAACCGTTACATCTGTAATGCTTTCCCAGGTCACGCGTACAGGCATTACTGTTGCAGAAGCGCCTAATACCAGGAATGTGTTGAATAAATTTGAACCGACAACATTTCCCACTGCCATGTCTACATTTTTTTTACGGGCTGCTACAATGGAAGTGGCTAACTCCGGGAGCGAAGTTCCTACAGAAACAATAGTAATGGCAATGATGCGCTGGGAAACACCCAACGATTCGGCAATATTCACGGCTCCCCTGACCAATAGTTGTCCGCCGATGATCAGTCCGGCTAAACCTAAAACGATCAGCAATACGGATTTTAATACAGAATAGTGTTTGATAGGGATCTCCTCATTTTCTCCCTTTTTTGCCAGATGAATAGTATAAGCCATAAAGCCGCAAAAAAAGATCAGAAGAATGATCCCTTCCCAACGTGTAATAATATACTGGGGCGGATCGGACCAATGTTGATTCATGAACATGATCAGCACTAGAATGGCTGCAAGGAAAGTCAGGGGAATTTCTATCCGGATGGTATTTTTCTTAATACCGACAGGATAGATAATGGCTGTTAATCCAAGGATAGCAAGGATATTGAAGATATTACTCCCCATCACATTTCCGAAGGCCAGTGCGGATTGTCCTTCAAAAGAGGAGATCAGGTTGACCACCAATTCAGGCGCAGAAGTGCCAAAAGCCACAATGGTTAATCCGATCACAATGTTCGGGATGTTCAGCCGGATGGCCAGGGCAGATCCTCCGTCCACCAGTTTATCTGCTCCGTAAATCAATGCGATAAAGCCTATAAGTAGCCAAAGAATATCTAAAAGCATAACGTGTTTGGAATGAGGATGCAAAAATAGAAATATTACCGGACTTTAAAAGTGATATACCTGTTTTAGTCAATAAGCCATCTAATAAGCCGATTTTTCGTAATTTTGACAGCTAATCAGGCAGATCTTTCCTTCTGCCCGTTCAAAGCACTCACAGTATCATGCTGGATTTCACAAAAGGTACGCCCTGGAGGTTATTGCTCAAATTTGCTGTTCCGATGCTGATCGGCAATATACTGATGCAGTTGTATAATGTAGCGGATATTTATATTGTCGGAAATTTTCTGGGGACAAAAGCTTTGGCTGCAGTTGGTGCATCCAGCCCTGTGATATTTGCCCTTGTTTCCTTTATTATCGGTATTGCTACCGGATGTACGATTATTATTGCCCAGTATTTTGGTGCGAAGAACATTAAAAAAGTAAAACGGGCCATTGATACGGTCATTATTTTTGTATTGATTGCCGCCTTCCTGATCACGATCATCGGATTATTATTAAGTGAGCCATTGCTTCGTATGGTAAACACACCCGATGATGTATTGACCGAGGCGCACATCTTTTTCCAGATCAATGTTATAGGCATAATCCCCTTATTCGGCATCAATATCTTAAGTTCCATCCTGCGTGGATTGGGTGATTCGAAGACCCCGCTTTATTACATGATTGTTTCGTCCGTACTGAATGTATTGCTCGTGCTGTTATTTGTTCCGGTATTGGAATGGGGAATTGCAGGAGCAGGATGGGCTACTGTGCTTGCCCAGTTAATCACGGCCATTGCTATGATTGCCTGGCTCAACCGGAAACATTCCATTATTCGTATCCGATTCCGTCCCCGTAATTTTGACCTTGATATTTTCAGGAACAGCATCCGTATCGGATTGCCTAATGGTGTTCAGCAGGCACTGGTAGCTGTCGGTATGATGGCTTTGTTACGGATTGTCAATATTTTTGACAGTGATGTTTTGGCAGCATATTCTATTGCCGGCCGTATCGATTCGCTGGCTTCCGCACCGGCTATGACTTTTTCCATGGCAATCGCCGCTTTTGTCGGACAGAATGTCGGTGCCCGTAAATTTCATCGTGTTTCTCATGGTCTACGCGCTGCTTTAGGAATTTCCACAGTTATTTCCCTGGTGATTTCTATCCTGATTGTAGTTTTCAGGTATACGATCATGCAATGGTTTGCAACCGGTGCTGAAATCAATGTAATAGAAATAGGTAGCCGTTACCTGTTGATCGTTGGCACATTTTATGCAGTATTTTCCATGATGTTCGTTTTCAACGGAGTAATGCGTGGTGCCGGCGATACAGTGGTATCTATGTTCATCACCCTGCTTTCGCTTTGGCTGGTACGTATCCCTGTAGCTACCGTTCTCTCCCGCTATATGGGTCCGGACGGCATTTGGTGGGCTATTCCTATTGGATGGGTAATCGGGGCAATAGCGGCTTTTTTATATTACCGGACCGGAAGATGGAAAAGCAAAGGTGTCATTAAGCCGAATGATCCTGTCTTAGACGCTCCGTTGGATATTCCCGGTCCGGTAAGCAATTGATCATGATGCAAAAAACAATATTTTTTCTTTTAATAGGAGTGTTGGATTTTTATTCCGGTATTGCCCAGACGTTATATCAGGAGGAAGACACGTCAGTTTTTAACAGTTTTCTGGAATATACCCGGTCCGGGGATAATGATATTATCCGTACTGCAGGATTCTTCCTTGATATTCCTTATGTCGAGGGAACCCTGGAGGGAGATTCTGTTGAACGATTGAGGGTGAACCTGAGGGAAATGGATTGTTTTACATTTATGGAGACTGTTATTGCCCTGCAATTAATGCTACAAAATAAGGATCATTCTTTTACGCATTTCTGTTCTATCCTTCAACAGGTACGCTACCGCGATGGTATAGTTGACGGTTATTTGTCCCGGCTGCATTACACCAGTGAATGGTTGTATAATAACCAACAAAAGGGGATCGTTTCATTGCCGCAACTCTCACGTTCAGAAAAATTTAAGCCTGAACTTTCTTTCATGTCTTCCCACTGTAGATTATATCCTGCTTTAAAAGCACACCCTGAATGGTGTGCAGGCATCAGAAATATTGAGAAGAACGTGAATCAGTATACGCTTTATTATATTCCTAAGGAACAGGTAAGGGCTTCGGGAGAAGAAATACAACATGGTGATATCATTGCCATTACCACACATATCAATGGTCTGGATGTCTCCCATGTAGGTTTTGCTTTCCGCAAAAAAGAAACCATACATTTACTGCATGCTTCTTCTGAAATGAAAAAAATATTGGTCTCTACCGAAAGCCTGCACGATTACCTTGCTAAACGTAAGAATCATTCCGGCATAATTGTGGCAAGGCTCACAGCATCCGGTCAGAACCATTTAGCATGGTAGTGCCGCATTTCTGCGGCCAGTTGTTTTGCTTTTCCTTCCGTATGGTTATCCAGGCATTTCCAGAAGTTGACCCCATGGTTTTTATGGATGGTGTGCGCCAATTCATGTACTATTACATAATCCCTTAAATGAAGGGGTAAACGCATCAGATGGATATTCAGGTTGATATGGTTGGAAGCCGAACAACTTCCCCAACGGGAGCTAACATTCTTTACAGTCACACTATTATATGAAAATCCGCATTTCCGGGCCAGTTGCTCCGTCCGTTCCGGTAAGAATTCTTTCGCTTCTTTTCTGATCCTTTCGGTAATGTATTTTTTGATGATTTCCTGAGACTTGTCGGAGGATAGATCTATCTCCTGCGGATAAAATATCTGCAAGTGATGTTTGGTAGCATGTACCCTGAATTTTTCAGACTTCCAGGGCAATAACTGAAGTTGTAACTGTGATGTGTAGAAAACTGTATCTGGTGTGAAAATAGTGGATTTTCTTTCCTGTTGTTCTATTTTTTCTTTTGCTTTGAGTATCCAATCAGCTTTTTGTTCTACGAAGTTGATGGCTTGTTTTACCGGGACACGCCGGGGGACGGAAACTTTAATACCACCGAATGGTCTTAATGAAATACGGATACTCCGTGATTTCGGACTGAATACAAATAGCACTTCGCCTATTTGTGGAAAATGTATGGTTTGACTGGTTGACTTATTAAAGAAAGGCATAAATCGCGGTCTTTCCGGGTGGATAAAAGATTTTAGTCTATCTGTCTGTGAATCGGATGGCCTTTTGTTTTATGGATAATATGTAGCACTATAATACTGGCAATATAATTGAACCCACAACGCAAAGTAACTAAAAATTAAGTGTTGGTTCCATCCATACTTAGTATGGAAGTTTAAGTTTTTATATATCGGCATTCAGTTTTATTTCGCTTCCTGTTAAATTTTCAGGGCGATTTTGTACCATTACTGATACAGGTATTTTTACTGTAAACACCGTTCCTGTAACTTTATTACTGACAAATCCGATGGTGCCGTTTAAGTATTTTTCAGAAAGTAATTTCATACTGTAAGTACCCAGCCCCCTGTCTTCACCTTTTGTGGAAAATGACCGGCTAAAAACCTGCAGGCTTGTTTTGCGGCTCATCACAGCATCATTATGAACATGGAAATGTAAATTATCATCGTCGCCTTTATGAACACCTATTTCTATAACGGCTCCTGCACATTCAGCCTCTAATGCATTCTTTATCATGTTGCATAAAACCCTGGACAGTAAAACTTTGTCTGAACAAAAAACATGATCTTCAGAATCCGGTGAGATACGTATTTCTTTCATTTCAAGAGCGGCTGCTTTATTTAGATTTTCCATTTCTTCAATCAGAAAATCCAATGAATGTAACTCCTGGTATTTTATTTTATATTCATCTTTTTCGGCAAGTGTCAAAACCCTGTGGGAATTAATTTCATCCACCAATGAATCAAGCATGCGGGTCAGATGTGACATATATAAGTCCTGCTTGCTTGGGTCTACTTTTTTCAATACCTGTGCGATCCCATTGATGCCGTTAATCGTATTCATGATGTCATGAAAAAAGATGCGTTCCATTACTCCGCGCCGTTTTTCATCGCTGATATCAAACAGGGAGCAAATAATAAAATTTTCGTTATTAACAGTGGTATATGTCGAATGTACCCTTAAATCCAAAGATGTTTTTGTCGATCCATTGGTCAGGCTACATTCATCTATAGACTGCGCCTTATTCTTGCACAACAACATGGTGCGTACAGCCCCGCACACACTACAATGAGGTGAGGTGCCGCAACCGTTCACTTCATGTGCATGTTCACATCCAAAGACTTCTCCCAAACGCTGCCCCAATATTAGGTTCTCATCATCTACACCAATGGCCGACAGTGTTTGGCTATTTGCAAACACTACCTGCCGGTTGCTGTTCAACACGGTCACCATAGAAACAATACCATTCAGGAAAACAATTAAGTCTTTATTATCTGTAATAATACTGTGTTGTCTCAGGATCTCATCCTGAGGCGATCTTTCCGCCGAAGCAAAACAAGTAAGAAGCGAACCCCTCATTTTAAAACCTCCTTTTTATACCCCATCGATAAACCCCTACACATTAATAGACAAAGATATATCGTTTAATATTATTTTACGAAAAAAACCGGAAAATGTTTCAACCATCAAATGATGATTTCATTAAAAGCGTTTGGTATAGCCATGGCAATAGGGAAGGGTACCTTTTCTATCATAATAATCCTGATGATAATCTTCAGCTACCCAGAATCTGGATGCCGGAGTAACTGTCGTAGCTACTTTATATCCTTTTTTCTCGAGCTGTTTTATCAACCGTTCGGCAATTTGCTTCTGTTCGGGCGTGGTATAAAATATTTCAGAACGGTATTGATCTCCGATATCCGGTCCTTGCCTGTCGACTTGCGTGGGATCATGAATTTCAAAAAAAGCTTTTGCCAAAGTTTCATAATCGGTCTTTGACGGATCAAAAAGTATCCGTACGGCTTCGGCATGACCTGTTGTTTTCATACAAACATCTTTATATGACGGATTATTAAGTGTTCCACCCGTATATCCTGATTCCACGCTGATAACGCCGGGTATCTTTTTCATATAATACTCCACTCCCCAAAAGCAACCACCGGCAAATACAGCCGTATCCAATTTTACATCCTTTGCAGGGACAAATTCCATAGATATGGAATTAACACAATGCCGGGTTTGTTTAGGAGTGAGTCCTTCACCCAGAAATACATGCCCCAGATGTGCACCGCATTTTGCACAAATGATCTCTGTCCGGCGACCATCCGCATCCGGAACACGTTGTACCGCCCCTTTGATTTCATCATCAAAACTGGGCCATCCACAGCCGGATTCGAACTTATCTTCTGAATGGTACAGAGGCGCACCACATTGTTTACATACATATGTTCCTTTCTCATTGAAATGATAATACTTTCCCGAGAAAGGGGCTTCTGTTCCTTTATCGATAATTACACGCTTTTCCTGTGGTGTCAATTCTTTTTTCTGTGCCATGATACTTCCGGTTAAGAAAATCAAGATTAAAAATATTCTCGTACTCATTTATTTCTTGTGACTTACTCTGTATTTGTATTATACGTGTTCAGGATTTCATTTGTTACAAATCTTTTGTAAGATCGTATATAATAATTGCTTAATTATCATATTGTTGTTTTCAATTATTTTGGTTTCCTTTGTGGTGCTTATATTCAAAACAATACCAAAATGAAACATCCATATACTTCGTGCGCAAACACGCATGAATAAAGGTTTAGGATGTTCCATTTGACCATTAAAAATCAACTTTGCGCTAGCGTTCTCATGGAGCGGAAGCGTAATAAATTATATTCAAATGAAATATACCGCTGCGTTATTATTGATGGCATGTATGCTCAATGCCTGTAGTCAG
>JAISOY010000216.1 GCA_031275285.1 Bacteroidales bacterium
ATCTATACTTTACTCTGGGCATTCCGGGACAAGTAGCATTCGTCCGGTTAGGAGTCGAAGATCCTGAATCAGCATACCGGCTATGGCATACTTATTTCATGAAATACAATTCTACCGTCAAATTGTTTGATGGTATTGCCGATACATTGAAAGCCCTGAAGGAAAAAGGATTTCACTCAGGAATCGTTACTTCTAAAACTTACCGGGAGTTTGCAGATGACACGTCATCCCGTGAGATTATCGGATATTTTGAAACAGTAGTAGGCAGAACGGATTCACCCCGTCCCAAACCTTTTGCCGATCCGCTCCTGACCTATATGGAACGGACCCAGACGCGACCGGAAGATATTCTTTACATAGGTGATGCCATCTATGATTATCAATGTGCCCAAAGTGCAGGTGTTGATTTTGGATTGGTCATGTGGGGAAGCCACCCCAAAGAACGTATAGATGCCAGGTATTCCCTGAAAACACCCAATGATATTCTAAACATTTCATGTGAATAAGATTTATTACGCCATGTTACTCGTGTCTACTCGTGAGGTCGCTCCGCTAAGTTCGCTCTATGAGAACGCTGACGCTAAGTTGATTTTCAATGGTCACATGGAACCTTAAGCTCATCGATTCCATATGAATTATTTAATTTATTGATAATATTCATATTTTATTTATCACGTTGGGTGAACAATGATGTTCATGGATATTTCATCACTTCAAACAATATAATCAAATGAAAACAGAATTTCAAAAATGTCTGGCTGGTGAGCCTTTTGACGGAAAGGACAAAGAATTAGCAGAAATGACCATAAAAACGAAACGTCTGCTTGTGAAATTGAATGCTACGGATTTTGCAGACACAAAGAGGAAAGATGAGATCCTGCAGGATATATTGGAACGTGTGGGTGAGAATGTCCATGTTGATATTGATTTCCGTTGTGAATATGGAAAGAATATCTTCATAGGCGATAAAGTCATCATCAATATGAATTGCACATTTGTGGATAACAACCGGATAGATATAGGGAATAATGTGCTTATTGCTTCCAATGTCCAGATATACACCGCTACCCATTCAACAAAAGCAGAAGAAAGAACCATGCCGGATTGGAACCAGGGAAAAGCTATTTGCAACACTTTTGCATTGCCCGTACGGATTGAAGATAATGTATGGATCGGTGGTGGTGCGGTCATATTACCGGGTGTTACAATTGGGGAGAACAGTGTTGTCGGCGCAGGAAGTGTTGTTACCCGTTCTATTCCAAAAAACTGTGTCGCTGTTGGAAATCCCTGCAGGGTGATCAGACGGATGGATCATGGATGAGTGATTGTCACCCGTTTTCAACTCACGGAAAATAACATAAGTAACTATCTGAAGAAGATCCAGTAAGTAAGCAATGCTTACAAATGTTTTCTTCACTTTTCTATGGGTGGAATATGGTGTTTTGAATATACTACTCCCTGCCCGTTTTAACTTTTTTCCTTTTCCACGGTTTTTGCACCGAAATAACGATAACGACCAACAAAAATACAGTCTGGACCGTTCCCCAGATTTGTGTTGTCCGGATGTTTTCGAGGAAAGCCGGGTCTGTCAGGGCCCCATCACGGAGCTGGTCTGCAATCAGCACATTCCCGTTAATGCATGGGCCCAATATAAATGTTCCGAAAAGCATTTGCAGGATGATCATGATCCACTTTACGGTGATCCATGGGTGTTTAAAAAATCCCCAGTTGGTAAATATGCTGTATGTCAGTCCGGTCACTAAAGCTCCTAAAGCACCTCCGATAATGAAATAGTCATCTACGATCTGGAGTATCCGCGAACGCATATACAGTTCGTCTCCCGATTGCGGACTGGTAATAAAAACCAGCAGGCAGAGCGTCACACCGCTGATGATCCAACTGAAAGCGAAGAAAATATGGAGCATTTTCAGGATTTTAACTGCTTGTGGTTTCAGTTTCTTTATTTCCATGATGTGAACATTTATTGATTAATCAATATTTTGGGTAAAAAAATTATTTGATGTTTTGATATATCCGTTCAAGGATTTCGGTGAACATCCTGTATTCATGTTCGCCTATACCTGATAAAACAGATTGCTTCGATTTTTCGATACAGTCCATAACCTTCGGCATCAATTCCCTTCCTTTTTGTGTGATCATAACGCTGTTCTTCCTCATGGTGACGGGAATACGTTCTACCAATCCTTTCTTCTCCAGTATGTCTAACGTCCGTTTAATAGCTGCAGTATCCTTAAAAACTTTATTCGCCAGTTCCTGCTGGCTAATGCCGTCTTCGTCATAAAGATATTTGAGGACAACATACTGCGAGTGGGGAAGGTCTATCCCATGTTTTTTTAAATGACTGTTAAGGTGGGTAGCCATTGCGTTCGATGTCCGCGCCAATAAAAATCCTAGGGTTTCTTGCTTTTCATTCATGAGGCAAATATATGAAAAATACTGATTAGTCAATATAATCTATTGTGTTTTTACAATAATTTATTACTCGCATCCGCTCGTGAGATCGCTTACGCTAAGTTTTCAATTACCTTATCGCGTTCACATTTCTGTAATGTAAAGGGAGATTTACCCGTTTTGCAGATTTATTTCAGATACGGGGTGCACAGGTCCGGGGTAGATGCAGGTTTGTTTCAGGCATATTTAACATATTTTATGTGTCATAGATCAATATGGACAAATAAAAGTAAAAACGGGCTAAATAAGGTTCTCAATTCTTTACGGATATTTGTACCGGATAATTAAAGTATAAGTATTAATTCAAAATCAAGACAATATGAGATCCGGTAAAAATAAATGGTTGACAATATTTTATAATATACTGTTATTTTTACTTTCGGTAACAGGAATTATTTATCTATTTATGTTATCTGTCAATAAGGATTATATGGATCATGATGATGAATTATCGTTATATCTAAGATAAGAAAAGATAAAATATCGGTGTAGCTCAACAGGTCAGAGCAGCTATATTATAATAGATATGGCAGGTTGCAGGTTCGAGTCCTGCCGCCGGAACAAATGGATCAGTAAATTGATAGAACGGTAAACACATCACTTCGTTTGATATTTTTGGAAGGATGAAAATGATCCATGCCTTTTGTTATTGCAATCTTCCACCTGAAAAATCATTACTAATTACCATCGTCGGTTGACGATAGTTAAATGCCTGTAATTGTGAGATATATTAAAAATGAAAACATGCTTTTTTGATCACCATCCCAAAATGTGAGATCTTATTTTTACCTTGAATTTTCAGGTATTCGTTTTCAGGGTTTATATTTTTGTTTTGACTTCAAAAAATATTATATGGACTCAGGTTGATACAAATTGTTCCGGGCTTAATGCTTAATTTAATATTACTTCACAAGTTGTTTAAAAATAATTCTACTTTTATACCCTTTATCTTGTCAGATTTTTACCTATACATATCATTCGAGTTCCATGAAAAAATACACATTATACACCAGCCTGGTTGTTATTATCCTGAATTTTTGTTTTTGTACCCGGACTTCCGTGAAAGATACGGATGTTATAAAATACATCCATCCGATAATCGGCGCCTCTACCTCCCAGGAAGCCGGAAGAAGCGGGCATGGTCTGGGAAAAACCTTTCCCGGAAGCGCAACTCCGTTCGGATTGGTACAGCTAAGTCCCGATACTAAAACCGGAGGAGATAACGGACCGGGATATTCGTGGCACCATAAAACCATCGAAGGGTTTAGTTTTATCCATATGAGCGGGATCGGATGGTATGGCGAATTCGGAAATTTTCTTGTTATACCGAATACCGGTAAGTTGCTTACTGCTGCAGGGGACGAAAAGAATCCGGAAACAGGGTACCGGTCACGGTTTTCGCACGAAACAGAAATAGCAGAGGCCGGATATTATGCAGTAAACCTGGATGATTACGGAATCCGGACAGAATTAACCTCTTCACCTCATGCCGGCATAATCCGGATAACGTACCCCCGGAGCGATTCGGCACGAATAAGTATCGACCTGGCCAGACGAATAGGAGGGTCGGCCTCCGAACAATACATCCGGATTGTCGATCAAAATACGATTGAAGGCTGGATGCGTTGTACATCCAGGGACGGAGGCTGGGGGAACGGCGATGGAAATGTAAACTATACCGTATACTTTTATTGTCAGCTGGATAAACCTTTGAAAAATACGGGTATCTGGAGTGCCGAAATTCCGGAAAAGTTTACCCGTCGCAATTTACAGGCCATTGAATCAAAAGAATTTAAAGAAGCCGTTGCAAATGCTGAGGTATTTAATAACAGGAAAGAAATGCAGGGAAAACACCTGGGATTCTTCAGCGAATTCACAACACAGGAAAAGGAACAGGTTTTACTAAAAGCAGGCATATCATTTGTCAGTATTGACGGAGCGAAAGCAAATCTGGAAACAGAAATCCCCGATTGGAATTTTGACCGGGTACGGAAAAACAACAACGATTTGTGGCGGACAGCGTTTAAAAATATAGAAGTCAAAGGAGGAAGCGAAGCAGAAAAAACAATATTCTATACTGCCCTCTATCATACGATGATTGATCCGAGAAGCACTTCGGATGTAACTGGCCAGTATATCGGGGGAGACGGGAATATCCATCAGAGTGATAAATATGTATACCGGACCATATTC
>JAISOY010000217.1 GCA_031275285.1 Bacteroidales bacterium
AAAATAAATTTACTGGAAAGGTGAGCTCTGTAGCTAATTTGGCTGTAAATAAAGATGGATCCAACAAGATCAAAGTATTTCCGGTAGAAATATACCTGAATGAAACGCATGAGAACCTGTTACCCGGCTTAACGGTAAGTTGCCGGATCATTGTTGATAAACTTGAGGGCATGCTGTATATTCCTATTGAGGCAATTCATAATGAAGCCGGAAGAAATATTGTTTACAAGAAAATATCCGGCGGGTATGAAAAAGTCGAAGTGGAAACAGGAAGGAGTAATTCCGACTTTACCATTATTGCAAACGGATTGGAAGAAGGAGATGAGGTAGCTTTGATTGATCCGTTCTACGAGGCAAAAACCAATGGCGAATCTACTACTAATCAGGAAAATTGATCATGAAAACACACCACCATCTGTATCAAATATATTTATTCGTTTTATTTACCGCATTGTTCTTTCTTTCATGCGGAAATAAAGAGGATAGTGCTGATCATGATGAAAGCCTCTCAGGAGGAAAAACCATCATTGAATCGGGGACACTTGAGGCCATTAACAACAAACTCTTCATATTGCCCCGTTATTCCATGTATTGGTGGGAGATGAGGATTATCGGACTAGCCGAACACGGGACAATGGTCAGCGAGGGTGATTCAATCATACAGATAGATCCCGCAGAAGTCAATAAATTCATCCTCGAAAGAGAAACCAATCTTGAAACCCAAATAGCCAACCTTGAAAAATTATATGTTGATCAGGCCAATATAATCAGTGATCTGGAATCCAGAATCAGGGGTGAAACATCATCATTCAACCTGAAAAAGATCGAACTGGAATCATCACGTTTCGAAACGGAGCGTCAGCACTCCATCAAAAAACTCGAATTCAAACAGGCAGAAATTACACTCGCCAAGGAAAAACGTAAACTGGAACTCGCTAAGATCATCAACGAGAACAATATGAAGATACAGAAGATCAGGGTACGTCAAATAGAAAATGATCTGGAGGACTTCAAAAGGATTGTGCCGTTGCTCACCATTCGTACTCCCGTGGCCGGGGTGTTTCAACGTGGAAGGAACGTGCGTACCGGCAGTATGCTGAATGTAGGCGATATGGCTATGCCGAGCTACAGTATGGGAAACGTACCTGTGTTGAAGTGGATGAAGGTAAACACCTTTATCAATGAAAATGATTTTCTTAAGATAAAAGTAGGACAAAAGATGGCCGTACGTCTTGATGCTTTGCCTGAAGTCGTTTTCAAAGGTGAGATAGCTTATATAGGACGGCTTTGCCATCCCAGGGAATGGAACTCGCGTCAGAAAGTTTTCGATGTGGAGGTAAAAATGATGGAGCCTGATGAAAGGTTAAAACCTGGTATGACAGTAAGTTGTGAATTTTTAGCAGATAATTGATTATGCACTACAAGGAAAATATGCGTTTGGCAATCAGTGGACTGATTGAACACAAACTACGGTCGTTTCTAACCATGCTGGGTATTATTTTCGGGGTAGCATCGGTTATTGCCATGCTTTCAATAGGTGAAGGTGCTAAACGAGAAGCTATTGCAAAATACCAGGACCTGGGGGTGAACAACATCATTGTACGGGAGAAAAAGCTTTCGGAAACCGAACTTGAAGAGGTAAGGGCAAAGTTTTCCCCGGGATTGTCGCTAAAAGATGCCAATTCCATTAAAGAGGTCGTTCCGGGTATTGTGAAAATAGCTTCCCAGGCCGAAATAAGTACCGAAGTGAAATATGCCGACAAATCGGTAAAATCGACAGTTATAGGAGTTACTCCTAATTATTTGGAAATGATGAATTATAGGAGTAAGCAGGGTGACCTGATCAATGATCAACATTATGAAAGAAGGTTGAAAGTGTGTGTACTGGGAGCGGGTGTGGCAACCAGCTTGTTCGGATACGAGGATCCAGTAGGAAACATGATAAAGATAGAGGATCAATGGCTCGAAGTAATCGGAATACTCGAACCGAAAACTCTTTTTACCGAAACAGTAGGTGAATTGGCGGCAAGGGACCTGAATACCGATGTGTATGTACCTTTGTCCTCATTTCTTAACCGTTTCAACCGTGAATCTCCTCTTGCCAGTGAAATACAGCAGATCACTGCCCAGGTGGATAATTCGAATTACCTGCTGGAAGCTTCCAGGCTGATCAATGAAATATTGAAAAGACACCATTTCAATAATAGTGATTATAATATCGTAATTCCATTCGAACTGCTCAAACAGGAAGAAAAAGAACGGCAGATATACAATTTCTTGTTGGGTGCAATTGCTGCTATTTCATTGATAGTCGGTGGGATCGGCATCATGAATATCATGCTGGCAACCGTGATGGAACGAACACGCGAAATAGGGACGCGAAGGGCCATAGGCGCACGAAAAGCGGATATTAAAAGCCAATTTATATGTGAAGCGGTGGCTATAAGTATTGTGGGAGGGATTATAGGTGTAATACTTGGTGTTACACTCTCGCTGACAGTATCGCTGTTTACAGACATTACTACCTATGTGCGGTTGTATTCTGTTCTGATAGCATTTACTTTCTCAGTGATAGTAGGTATTAGTTTTGGTTATCTTCCTGCAAAAAATGCTGCCAACCTGAATCCGGTGGATTCTATGCGTTATGAATAAAAAGGCCATATTCACTTATAATTCCAGAATAATAATATGAAACCTTCATGGGTTAAAACCCGCCAAGAGTACGAATATAAAAATGAAGGTTCCATATGACCAAAAAACAATTTATATACATATGAAAAGAGTCATCCTTGCCGTCTGTATTTTAATCATTTCATTTCCTGCATTAAAATCACAAACCTACCACCTTTCGCTGGAAGAAAGTATTGAAATAGCCAAAAAGTTAAGCCATAGCATACAAAACCTGTTACAGGAAAAAATAATTGCTGAAAATGATTTGAAAGCAACCACAGCCCTGTTGCGTACCAATGTGAATATGAATTTCACCATTCCCCAGTTTACTGAAACCATACGTGAATGGGAGGACAGTACAGGTATCTCATTTTTTGCCGTAAAAACCCTGAGGGGTACGGGCAGGTTAAATATTTCACAACCCTTGCCCACAGATGGAACAATAACTCTTTCAACAGGATTGTCCTCCATCAACGACTATAATACGGACAAACGCGCCACTACTTTCAATACCCGCATCGGATTAAGCCAACCGCTCAATTCTTTTTGGGGATATAATACGATCAGGTCTGATCTCAAACGGGCACGGTTGAATTATGAACGTACCAATAAGGAATTGAAACGGGAGGAGTTGGATTTGATATATGTGGTCAGCAGTTCATATTACAGTCTTCTCATGTTACAAAAGGGGACTGAAATAGCACAGATGAACCTTGAAAGGCAAACCGAAGCCTATGAAATATCCAAGAATAAATACGAGGCCGGGCTGATACGTGAGGTGGAAAACCTTCAGATGGAAGTCGATCTGGCAGAAGCACAGAATAGTTATGATATATCGATCCAGGGACTTAAAGCTTCTACCAATTCTTTTAAACGATTGCTTGGTTTGGAACTGGATGCATTGGTTACCTTAAAAAGTGAATTGAACAGTTATATGATATATGAGGTTGATCCCGAAAAAGCAGTACGGATGGCAATACAAAACCGGCTGGAGATCAGGGATAGGGAAATACAGATAGAACTGCAGCAGTTACAGATCAAAAGACAGAAATCCCAGGGCAGGCCACAGGCCAGCCTGGAAGCATCATGGGAGAGGATAGGGGTGAGTAACCTGAATATATCCGAAGCTTTTTCTAATTCAGTCTCCCATTCGTGGGATGATCTCAAATATCGTCCATCCAATTATATGGTAGGGCTTACCCTGTATATACCTATTATTGACTGGGGTAGGAACAGGTCATTGATAAGGGCCGCCGAAGCGAGGCAAAAACAGAATTACCTCAATAAGACGGATCAGGAACGCAGTATAGAGGTGGAAGTACGTAATCTGGTGGCAGACATTCAGACTACATTGAAGCGTTTGCAATTGTTGGAAAAGAACATCAGCATTGCTGAAAAGAGTTATAACATAACCCTTAAACGTTATACCGACGGAGATATTGACAGTCAGGCGCTGGCATTGGAACGTAACCGCTTGAATTCAGCCCAGAGAAACCATTTACAAGCATTTGTCGACTATCAGTTGTTACTTTCCGACCTTACAAGAAAGACCTTTTATGATTTCCAGACCGATCATCCGATAGAATGAATTATAATATCAGATAATTCTCAATCCTGGGAGTGGGAATATATTATTTGATATATAAGTTACAGGTGCTACAAAATAATTTTATTCTTCACTGTCATGGATCGTCTCCATTAATATTGAAAAATATTATCTATCTTTGCCATGTATTGGTTCGGCCAATTCATCCGGATTGTCCGATTAAAAGGGAATCAGGTGCAAATCCTGAACAGACCCGCTACTGTAAATCCATTGCAACGTTTTGATATCCCCTGCCACTGTACCTTGTGTATGGGAAGGCCGTCAAAACGAGGATAAGTCAGGAGACCTACCAGTGCAAAATTTTGTAAAAAGCTTTCGCGGATAAAAGCTGATAATTGAATGATCATAAAACACTTTAAACCTTTCCCTTTTTCACTGGGAGCGCAAAACCCACTGGTAAATGATGCCGGATAAATTATTTATCGGGAATGTAATCCTCTGTCTGGTGTTTCTTTTGTTTGCCCTACCTGTCCGGGGACAAACTGATGACGATGTTATTACCACGCAGGACAGCATAGCGGTAGTTACTATTACCGGCGAACGGTTATCGTATGATTTGTCCTCGCCCACACCTGTGCAAAGCCTTAGGGGAAAGGCTTTGGAACGTGTCAATAGCCTGTCGGTAGCCGATGCCGTACGTTATTTTTCCGGAATGCAGGTAAAGGACTATGGGGGAATAGGAGGGTTGAAAACCGTGAACATCCGTAGTATGGGATCCCAGCATGTAGGAGTATTCTATGATGGCATACAACTGGGAAACGCGCAGAACGGCGTAATCGATCTGGGTAAATTTTCACTGGATAATATGGAGGCCATTGATATGTACAATGCACAGAAAAGTGATATTTTCCAGTCGGCAAAGGATTTTGGTTCGGCAGGAACTATTTACATGACATCCGTCAAACCCGCTTTCAGGGAAGGGGAGAAAACCAAAATAAAAGTACAAAACCGCACTGCTCTTTTTGAAGGGACCAGATCACCTCTTATATATGGGCTTACTAATCCTTCTGTCCTCTGGCAACAAAAGCTGGGGGATAATGTAAGCGGGTCTTTTAGCGCGGAATACACCAATTCCAACGGGAAATACCGGTTCGAAGATGTTGTATACAGCAATAACGGCAGTGTTGCCTATGATACGGTGGAAATACGGCAAAAAAGCGATATCGGGTCTTTCCGTGCAGAGGCCGGACTGAGCGGTACTATCACCGGCGGGGAATGGAATTCCAAACTTTACTTTTACGATTCGGAGAGGGGAATTCCGGGTCCTACCGTCAGGGAAGTATCCTGGCGCGACCAAAGGATGTGGGACCGTAACTTTTTCGTACAGTCCTCTTTCCGGAAAAAAATCGGGGAACGATATGATTTCAAGGTAAATGGAAAATATGCTTATGACTATACGCGTTTCATGAGCCAGGATCCGGCGCTCAAATATTATGACAACCGCTATAAGCAGCAGGAACTCTATCTTTCATTGATCAACCTGTACCGGATCTTTCCTGTATGGAAAGTCAACCTTTCCACCGATTTCCAGTACAACCGAATGTATGCCAACCTGGAGAATTTTTCAGAACCACAAAGGTATACCACTTTGGTGGCATTGGCCACATCGTTAGATCTTGACCGATTAAACCTGCAAGCCAGCGTATTGGGTAATATTGTCAGGGAAAAAGTAAAGATGAATGCCGCTTCTCCTGATAAAAATGTCTTTACACCTGCATTTTTCGCATCATACAAGCCGTTCAAAAAAGAAAGCTTCTATATACGGGCTTTTTATAAAAAGATATTCCGTATGCCGACCTTCAATGATTTGTATTATACCTTGATAGGGAACAGCGCATTGAAACCGGAACTTGCCGTACAATATAATGCCGGTATCACTGGCGAACGTTTCTTTAACCATCCTTTTTTTTACCGGGTAAGTATCTCTGCCGACGGATATTACAATGAAATCAAAAACAAGATAGTGGCTTTCCCCGGAGGACAGCAATTCCGCTGGACCATGCTTAATTTAGGTAAAGTAGAGATAAAAGGAATAGATATCTCGATCGATGCTACCTGCCGGATCGGCCAGCTGTACATTACCCCGCGGTTATCGTATACCCACCAGAAAGCCATTGATGTGACCGATCCCACCGATAATTATTACAGGGATCAGATACCCTATACTCCTTGGCATGACGGCTCGGTAACCCTTAACCTGCTTTACAGGACATGGAACCTGAATTATAGTTTCATTTATGTCGGTGAGAGATATGACAGTCCGGCCAATATAAGGGAGAATTACCTCCAGCCGTGGTATACCCATGATATGTCCGTAACAAAGGATATTGAATGGAGTAAGGTCCGGTTTAAAATTACCGCTGAAGTAAATAACCTGCTGAATCAGTACTATGCGGTAATTCTCAATTATCCCATGCCGGGACGTAATTACAGGTTAACCCTTACATTAAATATCTGATTTTATACCCTCCTCATGAGCAAAAATCCGTAAATATGTATGAACGAAGTTAATAAAGGCCTGTATGTTCCATTTGGACTTAAATAATACAAATTAAGCACTCAGTGCTATTTGTTGTTTTCTTAAGTCGCATTGATCAAATGGATTACATTCAGAAAACATAACATTAATTGTTTTATATTACTTATATTCAAATGAAATTGGAAAACGATAAAACAAAAAGGGATGAAGTGTATTCCGGAAAAAGCTATCCGGACCTACTTTCTGACATTATGAACATTCCTACTTTCCGACTTATTCCAATGAAAAGGCCAGGAATAATTATCGGGATCATTACAGGTTTATTATTTGTCTTTTCTACTTATTCATGCAGGAAAGACGAAACTATTCCCGAACCGGACCCAATTGTAGTGGATACGACCCAAAGTGAAATAACTGCCGTTAAAGGTTTTTATTTACTGAATGAAGGGAATATGGGGAGTAACAAAGCCTCTCTCGACTATTATGATTATGCCACGAAAACATATACGAAAAATATTTATGGTTCTGTAAATCCGGCCATTGTCAGGTTAGGGGATGTGGGTAACGATTTACAGATTTATGGCAACCGGTTGTATGCGGTAATCAATTGTTCGAATCTGGTAGAAGTGATGGATGTGGCTACGACCAAGAGTATCACAAATTTCAAGCTGGATAACTGCCGGTATATTACTTTTCATGATGGAAAAGCTTATGTCAGTTCATATGTCGCGCCGGTTGAATTCAATCCCGAAGCCCAGCCCGGTATTGTAGCGGAATTCGATACCGTAACTTACCGGATGTTACGTAGTGTCACAGTAGGTTATCAACCTGAAGAAATGGCAATTGTGGGAAATAAACTATATGTGGCTAATTCCGGAGGGTATCGGTTTCCCGACTATGATAATACTATATCTGTTATCGATCTGAATACTTTTACGGTTTCCCATAGCATAGAAGTGGCCTATAATCTTCATCATTTAAAAGTCGATTCCGAAGGTGATTTATATGTAAGTTCCCGCGGTGATTATTATGATATTGCCTCTAATTTATTAGTTATAGATACAAAAACCGATAAAATAAAGAAATCGTTCGGTATACCTGCCTCTAATATGTGTGTAAACGGCGATTCCCTATATGTATATAGTGTGGAATGGAATTATAATTCCGGGAAAAATACAGTTACATATGCAATTATTGATACTAAAACGGAAGAAATAGTCAGCCGCAATTTCATTACCGACGGAACGGATGAAGAAATCAAAATACCATATGGACTGGCTATTGATCCTATATCAAAAGATATTTATGTAACAGATGCCAAAAATTATGTTACCCCCGGTACACTCTATTGTTTCGATAGGGAAGGAAAAAAGAAATGGAGTGTAACTACGGGTGATATTCCCGCACATATTGCTTTTGTAACGGAATAAAAGTTGTTATTTGTATTGCGATAGTAATTTTTCCAGTTCACTGTTTTCTCCCTGATAGAGCATAGAAGAAGGCCTGTCACATTTATTATTGACAATTTTCCCTTCTTTATCGATCAGTACATAATGTGGTATTCCTTCCACATTATATGCCTTGCAGGCCGGATGTTTCGTCCATCCTTCGGCAATCAGGTTTACTCCTTTCAGTTGGTATTGTTCTACAGCTTGCCGCCATTGGGGTTCTTTCGAATCTACACATACATAAATGAACACAATATCTCCTGTACCGTATTTTTGCTGAAATTCTTCCTTCGAATTTTGAAATTCGTAAATGCATGGGCCACATCCCCGTCCCCAAAAGTCCATATAAACGATTTTTCCCCGGAAGTCTGAAAGCCGGACCATCTTCCCATCCACGTTTTTCAGCTCAAAATCAGGTGCGGGTTGTCCGGGAGCAAGAAGTAGCGCCTGCTGGTATTTTGGGGTCAATATGGAGAGATATTCTTTGGATTCACATATATTGAGAAAATCATGATACAACGAATCAACATCTTTTAAAGGCTGATAAGTCAGGGCCGAATGGATCATACTGGACAGATACCAATCCCGGATCGGTGGTACAGGTTCCAATGATTCCTTCCCGAAAATATAACGTTCGGATAAGGAAGTATATCTATTAATATAGTTAGAATCATCCTGCTCAGGATAACCTATGCTCCAGGAAAAAGTCTTTTTACTCTGATTACGGAGATAATTTTCCAGGAAATCACGATATTCAGGTACTGTACGAAAAGTCCTGTAATCTAATAATTGATAATTAGGAACACTGTTTTTGATCGTATCTGTAGTATTCCCGTTTGTAGTAATGCTGGTAAGAGACATTCGCGGATAATCACAATGTATTTCCGGAAGTATTCCGTCTATTCCTGCAGCTATCCTGGCAACTTCGAAATAAGCACCATCCTGAAATTTACGAAGGAAAGGGAAAGTTCCTTTTTCCGTTTCGAAAGTACGGATAAGGTTTATTTTTTTATCATAATATTCATTCAATTGGTCTGATTTTTCTTTGGGGGATTTCTGACGGTCATAGGCAAGGCCTGAATTTTTCAGGAAATCTTTCCTGAAGTTTCGGTATATCCTGAGACATAAGTCCAATTCTTTATTCCTTGCCTCGGTTGTTCCCTTTATTTCAAGTGTTTCGATTTGCCTATGCCCGTCGAATGATACTTGAATCTTATCACCCGGAAAAGAGAATATTGTAATTGCGTCGTTGCCTAAGTAGAGATAAATATCCTGCACATCGGTGACCGGAATTGCTTTTTCAAAAGATCCGTCTTCCTTGACAGGTATCTCAAAACCTTCATTGGATAAATACCCTGTTACGGCTAATTGCCATGATTTCATGTCAGTAGGCTTATTCAATACCTTTCCGGCAATTATAAATTCACCTTCGCCAAGCCACTCTTTCAAAGGGTAATTGCTTTTAGTTTGAGCAAGAATACTACCGTCACAAAACAGGAAAAAACAGAAAAGAAATAATAATGTTCTCATAATACGGCTTTTTGTTTAAATAATTGTAAAAACAAAGGTAACAATTTATTATCAAAATCTGTATTGGGTTGTAGTAAAATATATTTTGAAAAATACTGAATAGGAATATAAAAAGCGGTATATTTGCCACAGTTTTGGTGAAGATAGATCCCATCCGGGATCATCTTTGAAAAGGGAATCAGGTGCAAGTCCTGAACAGACCCGCTGCTGTAAGCTCTGTAAGCCGAAGCCTGAACTCAAGTCACTGTTGATATACTCAATGGGAAGACAAGGCTGAGGAAGAGTAAGTCAGAAGACCTGCCGGAACATGAATCATAATTCATAGCTTTCGTGGAATAGAGCTGTAATGTAAATGCCAATGTTAAAAAAGTATTTCCATTTATTTCTTTCTTGTTCGGTGGCTGTGGGTAGCAAACTCACAATCCATGGATATTATTGAAAATTCTCAATACCGCACCCATTTTCTGTGTATCTATAACCTGTCTTTATTTACGGCATGTATTGTTTTCGGCTGCCTATTGCTACTTATTTTTTATTGAAATTTAATACCAGACTAAATATGAAAAAAGTATGTTATTTGTTATTGATTGTATCTTTCTTTCTCTCCTGTAAAGATGAGGAGAAAAACGAAATACCGGTATTGTCGGCTGATCCTGTCGAATTAAATTTTTCCGGTGAAGGCGGCCGTAAGAGTTTCCAGATTACTTCCAACACAAACTGGGTCATCGATTGTTCTTCCGGTTGGTCTACTTCTCACACGGAAGGAGAAGGAAATGCTGAGATCTTTGTTACTGCTTCGGAAAATCCATTAACCAGCATTCTTACAGGGAAAATAACCATTATGGCAGAAGGTTTATCCCCTGTAGAAATACAACTGGAACAGTTAGGTTCAGCCCCGAGTATACTGGCATCTCCGGAAGAAATCAACATCCCGGCCGGGAAAAGAACGGTTGAAATAGAAGTTACCGCTAATATTGATTACGAATATTCTGTCAGTGAAAACTGGTTATGGGTACTTTCTCTTGAAAATAACCTTTTGAAAATAGAAATTGATGAGCATACGGGTATAGGATCCCGTACTGCCAACATTATCCTTTCCGGTGAAGGAGATGTTGAAAAGGTGATTCCTGTTGTACAGGAAGGTCTATCTGATGGCATAAGGGCAGTAAGAGGTAATTCTCAAATCATTGGAATGGAAGCTACAGAAGTTACTATTCTGATCGAATCATCCGATGAATGTGACATCACTTTTAATGATGGTTTGGATTGGCTCACTTTTTCACAAGAAAAATCGGGCAGGGAAGGTCATCTGCATTCTTTCGTTTTTGATGTCTCAGAATATTCAGCCAGTAAACAACGACGTATATCTGTAACATTTACCCAAAAAACACGCCCCGATTTAAATGTCACTGTAGATGTATTACAAAATGGTTCCGCACTGCTTCCTCAGATCATACTTCCCAGCATTCCGGAGGGGGGATTCGAATTTAATATTCGTCAATGGATACGCATTAATGCGGAGGTAACAGGTGCAGAAGCCGGTACTATAGAGTGGTCGTTAGACGGATATCCGGTTTCTACCGGAAATGAATTGATGCATGTCATGTCAGTTCCCGGAAATTATATGTTCAGGATCACAGCCAATAACGAACACGGTGAAAATTTTGAAGATATACCTATAGCTATTCATTATAAAACTTATGAAAATAATGTGACCAGGATTTTTGATTTTCTTCCTGCTCCGGGACAGTTCACCAATGATTTACCGGAATGGAAAGAAGGTGATACCCAGGAAGACATGAACATAAAAGCCCTGAATGCCATTAGGAATGAGGCTGTTTCATTGGGAGGTTTTGGTGGTTATGTGGTCATGGGATTCGACCATGTACTGTTGAATTCCAAAGGGGCTTATGACTTTCGTATAAAGGGAAATGCGTTATCTACCTGGTCGGAACCGGGCATTATTATGGTTTCTTACGATGCCAATGCTAATGGACTTCCGGATGATGAATGGTTTGAAATTGCCGGATCGGCTTATCATTCTTCTTCAACCATTAAAGATTATGAAATTACGTACACATTAGCAGAAACAGATCCGGAAATGTTGATTACCTGGACAGATAACCGGAACGGTTCGGGTGAGATCAGGAAAAATCCTTATCACAGTCAGGGTTATTTTCCGGAATGGCTTACCCGGAAAAGTTATACACTGAAAGGAACGAAATTAACCAATGAAAATGTATATGATACTTCCGGAAACGGAAGTTATTGGGTAAGTATGCCATTTGAATACGGATATGTCGATAATTGCATGGAAATCCACGAGTGCTCAAAGATAAAACTAGATTGGGCTGTTGACAAGAACGGGGATCATGTGAAATTAAAAGGGGTCGATTTTATCCGGGTACATACCGGAATCAATGCACTGGCAGGATGGCTGGGTGAAGTCTCAACCGAGATTTATGGATTTGAGGAGTTTAATATCGATTAAGTAAATAACTAAAAATAAATAATTTAATAATAAAAGAAGATGAAAAAATATCTATTGACATGCTTGGTATCTTTAATGGTCGTTCTGAACGGATGTTACAAAGATGACATTGATGATCTGAATGATAAATACGACAAACTTTCCGGAGAACAGCAGGCTTTACAGGAAGAACAACAGAGGCAGGCTGAGTTGCTGAAAAATTACCAGGCATTATTGAATGCCCTGAATCAAAAACTGACCGTAACAGGTTTTTCCGAAACAACTGAGGGGTACCTGATCACTTTTTCCGATGGAAGCACCATGGAGGTAAAACACGGTAATGTCGGGCAGGATGGAGTTGACGGTACAGATGGACAAAGTGGAATTGATGGAACTAATGGACAGGATGGCACATCTGCTCCTGTTATCACTTCCATCAAGCAAATAGGAAACCAACTGGTATTCTTTTTCAGTGATGGTTCCACCATACGTATTTCCATGTTTCCGACTGATTTCAGTAAAGGAACTTTTATTTTGAATGAAGGAAATATGTCCAATGAAACGGGTAAACTCACCTATATCGATCCTTACGGTGTGATTTATGACAGTGCGTATATAAAAGTAAACGGAAGCAAACTGGGAAATGTATGCCAGGATATGTTCATCTATAAAGATAAAATGTACATTATGTCCCAGAACGGGAAAAATGACGGGAGATTAGTTATTGCAGATGCCAAAACATTAAAAAAAGAACAAGGCTTTGATGCTGAAATCTCCGTTACATGGCCTACTCATGTTGCCGTGACTTCTTATGATAACATTTATATCCGTAGTAATAACGGGATCCACCGTTTTAACCCCCAGACATCGACATTGACAGCTATCAGCGGCTCTTCAGGAGCAGCCAAAAACAGGATGGTAGTTGTAAATGATAAGGTATTCGCATTTGCATCCAGTTCAATACTTGTACTACAGGATGGAAACGATGCTGTAATACAGACGGTTGACTTGGGACAAACTATTACAGGGATCATTCCTTCCAATGATGGTAAAATATGGGTTTCCTGTTCTGGTTCTCCATCCCTGATCATCAGGTTTGATCCGGATACTTACAATATTATCGATCAGCATCAGATTTCCGAAATCAGTATCGGAGCAGGATGGGGTGCTTCTCCGGCTATTTCGGCAAAAGATGACACCCTGTATTTCAGTAATGCTTCATTTATTATTTACAGGCATGTATTCTCAACCAACGAAACCACATTAATGGGAGATGTAAGGGATTGGGTTGCGGGTGTTACTGTTGTTTATAACAACCTTGCCGTGCATCCTACAACGGGAAATGTATATTTCAACAGTATCAAGTCGTATGCTACCTATAACACGGATAGTTACATCAGTGTCTTTAATTTCAATAAAACAGAAAAACTGGTGAATAATTATAAAGGCTATACAAGTTTTCCTGCAGGAATTTATTTCCCGGAAAATTATAATTAAAAAACATCCCGGCTGTATCATTGCAGCCGGGATGTTTTTACTTCAATTAGTAGTATTGATCCCTTAGTAAAAATACCATCAATTAGGACTCAATGGAAGGTGTAATTCGCTAAATACCAGAAATAAGTTTTGATTGATCGTATTTTGGATCAAATAATGATCAATGATTTGTTTTAAAGATGAGAATTCTTCTTTTGTAAGAGCAATGTTGAACGGCATTTTCCCGATAGCCAGATAAACATCTTTTGCGAATCCTTTGCTTCTGTTTTGGATGGAATAATGTTCAACATCCACGATATCCAGATAGTTACGAAACTCCTTTAATTCTTCCATTGTTTGAAAATGTAAAAGGAGATTTTCCATCTCAAGGTGTATTCTGGAGCAGGATTTACAAGTAAAAATTCTCATCATTCATAAAAATTAAGCACTCAGTGCTATTTATTGTTTTCTTAAGTCTCATTGATCAAATGGATTACGTTCAGTAAATATGACATTAATTGTTTTTTACTTAAAAGAGGCTGTCCAAAAAGTCCAAAACAACGGCTTAACCTTTAGCTCGACGAAGTCAACTAAGCGAGCCCTTCTCAACGAAGTTAATTGCAAATTAAGCTGAACGAACTCTTTTAAGAATTATTGAAAATTTGCTACGGTTACCTTGTTCATCACAAAGAACCTTTCTACCTTTGACAACTAATTGCAATCTTCCACAAAATATTGCCCCAATGAAAATAGCAATACATAAAACAGGAAATGATTATCCCTATCGTCTGCTGTTGCAGGCTGATGAAACGAGGGAATCGATAAATAAATACCTTTTTGATTCGGAGGTTTATGTAGTACGGTTTCCACAGGAGGAGGAACCGGCCGGTGTGTTTTGCTTGTACCGGGTTGATGAAAGCACTGTTGAGTTGAAAAACATAGCGGTTGATGAGCCGTACCGGGGGATGGGCACTGGAAGCCGGCTGATTGAGGAGATTGCAGTGATTGCCGCGATGAACGGATACAAAGAGATTATTGTCGGCACCGGCACGGAAGATTGTGCGCCGGCACTGATTCGATTCTATGAGCGAAACGGTTTCCACAAATCGGGGCTGCGTGAGAATTTCTTTATTGACAATTTCCCTGAACCGATCTATGAAAACGGTGTTCTGCTCAAGGATATGCAAATACTGAGTAGGATTGTTGAGTGATCGAATAAACAAAGATTGTCTCGCCGTTTTGAGACATTCAGGCTTTTCACTCCCTTTATATCGTTTAAAATTCTTCCTTTAATTGCTTAACCCACTGATTGATGCGTTCATCCGTGAGATGGCTCTCATTGTCTTCATCAATGACTAAGCCAACGAATCGGTTATCGACAACAGCTTCTGAAGAATCGAACGAATATCCTTCAGTACTTACAAAGCCGATCACTTTTGTCTTATTTTTGACAGACTGGTATATTTTTCCCAAGGCGTCGCAAAAGGAATCAGGATACGATGATGCATCCCCACATCCGAATAAAGCTACTTTCTTATTTTTTAAATCGGCAGAAGATAATGTGCCGATAAAACCTTCCCAGTCATCCTGTAAATCACCGACACCCCAGGTTGAACTACCCAGAAGCAAAATATCATAAGCATCCAGATCACTGCTTTTTGCATTTGATACATCATAGATATCCTGATGTTCAACTCCAAGCTTATTAGCTATTTTTCCGGCAATTTCCTGGGTAGTCCCGTTGGAAGAGCCATAAAAGATTCCTATTTTACTCATATTATATTACGGTTTAATTAAAATGTAAAATTATCGATAGGAAAAAAATCCTGCAATCCCTATTTATAGGTATATTTATGTGAGTATTATCATAATAATCGGGGATAGAAAAGTGATGGTCCCCGGCTATTTCCCGGATATGTATTCCATGAGATTTTGTATGGTGTAATGGGAATAATAGGAAATTGAAGTAATATTACGCAAAATCTCACATGTATAAGGATTTCAAGCTATTACGTTTAGGTTAATAACTATTGGGAGATTGTTAATAACCCATATATAAAAAATTTGCCCGTCGATGATAGTAGTGATAACTTGCGGCTTCTTTTAAAATAAAATTTAATGTCATAAAATAATACGTAATAATGCATACAGATACAATGGTTTCCAAAAAAAGTCAACAAACAGAACATCCACAGGAACGAACTTATACATTCGATGAGGCATACAGGAAATCTCTCGAATACTTTAATGGTGATGAACTGGCAGCCAAAGTATGGGTCAATAAATATGCTATAAAAGACTCTTTTGGAAATATTTACGAGCAATCGCCTGACGACATGCATTGGCGCTTGGCGCGCGAAGTCGCACGCGTTGAAAGGCGATACCAAAACCCCATGAGTGAACAGGAGTTGTATGATTTGTTCAAAAACTTCAGGTATATTGTTCCTCAGGGAAGTCCGATGACAGGCATCGGAAACAAGTTTCAAATCGCATCATTGTCCAACTGTTTCGTGATCGGGAATGATAGCCATGCCGATTCGTACGGAGGTATCATGAAGATCGATCAGGAACAGGCACAGTTGATGAAACGTAGGGGAGGAGTAGGACATGATTTGTCACACATCCGCCCTAAGGGTAGTCCGGTATTGAATAGCGCACTGACATCAACAGGTGTGGTAACCTTTATGGAGCGCTATTCCAATACCACACTTGAAGTTGCACAGGATGGGCGCCGGGGTGCGTTGATGTTGAGTATTTCCAGCAAACATCCTGATACTGAAAGTTTTATTGATGCGAAGATGACTCCGGGGAAAATTACCGGAGCCAATGTATCGGTAAAAATTGATGACGATTTTATGAATGCCGTCATCAACCAACGTCCTTATCTGACAAAATATCCGATAGATTCGAATACACCAACCTTTACCAAGGAGATTGATGCACAGTCTTTGTGGAACAAAATCATTCATAATGCATGGAAATCAGCAGAACCCGGTATTTTGTTCTGGGATACGATCATTCGTGAATCCGTACCTGATTGTTATGCCGCTTTCGGGTATCGTACCACTTCCACAAACCCATGCGGTGAAATACCGTTATGCCCTTATGATAGTTGCCGCTTGTTGGCCATTAACTTATTCGGATATGTAGAAAATCCGTTTACACCTCAGGCCAAGTTCGATTTTGATTTATTCCGTAAACATGTCAGGTATGCACAACGTATTATGGATGACATCATCGATCTGGAATTGGAAAAGATTGACGCCATCCTTTCTAAAATCCACTCTGATCCTGAAGATCCTGAAGTAAAAAGGGTAGAGCGCCGCTTATGGGAACAGATCCGCATAAAAACGGAAGAAGGTCGTCGTACAGGTATCGGCATTACAGCGGAAGGTGATATGCTGGCTGCTTTAGGCATACGTTACGGCAGTGATGACGGGATCGATTTTTCTGTGGAAGTACAAAAATCACTGGCCCTGGAAGCCTATCGCGGTTCAGTTGAATTAGCCAAGGAACGTGGGGCATTCAGTATATTCGACTTTTCCCTGGAGCAGAATAATCCGTTCATCGAACGTATCCGGAAGGAAGATGAAGGATTATACCGGGATATGCAGAAGTACGGACGCCGTAACATTGCATTGCTTACCATTGCCCCGACGGGTACTACCAGCTTGATGACGCAAACCACCTCCGGTATCGAACCTGCTTTTGCTTTGTATTATAAACGCCGTCGTACTGTCAATCCAAACGACCAGGACGTTACCATTACCTTTACCGATGATAAGGGTATTGCATATGAGGAATACATGGTATTTCACCATAAGTTTCTGGATTGGTTGAAAGCCAATGGTTATAACGTAAAAGAGGTGATGAAATATAATGATGAACAAATGAAGGAAATCATTGAAAAATCACCGTATTATAAAGCTACATCCGCTGATGTGGATTGGTTGAATAAGGTCCGCATGCAGGGTGAAATTCAGAAATGGGTGGATCATTCCATTAGTGTAACCATTAATCTACCTGAAAACGTGTCAGAGGAAATGGTTGCCAAATTATATATTACAGCATGGCAGAGCGGCTGTAAAGGAATCACGGTATATCGCGAAGGGTCGCGTGAAGGAATCCTTGTCTCAACGAAGAAAGATGCTCCGGCAAAAACCTCCGGATCTGAAGCTCCGCGTCGTCGTCCGGCATCATTGGATGCCGAGATCATTCGTTTTAAAAACAACAAGGAAGACTGGATCGCATTCATTGGGTTGTATGAAGGACGTCCATATGAAGTATTTACAGGTATCACAGATGATGAAGTGTTCCTGATCCCTAAAACCATCACTAACGGGAAGATCATTAAGGTAAAAGAAGAAGATGGTTCGAAGCGTTATGATTTCCAGTATGAAGACCGTTATGGTTATACTAATACAGTTGGAGGTCTGTCCCGTATGTTCGCTCCGGAATACTGGAATTACGCGAAATTGATCTCCAGTGTCTTAAGATTTGGTATGCCTATTCCTGATGTGGTTAATCTGGTATCGTCGCTCCATTTGAACAGCGAAACCATCAATACATGGAAAAATGGAGTGGAAAGGGCTTTAAAGAAATATATTCCAGATGGAACAAAAGTAACCAAAGGTAATAAATGTCCTGATTGTGGAGAAGAAGGAACCCTCATTTATAAAGAAGGATGCCTCACATGTCAGGGATGTGGATATTCCAAATGCGGATAACCTGATTAGGGTTTGAGAATAATACAAAAATCCGGTTGAATCATTCAACCGGATTTTTGTATTATAATTACTTAAAGATCTTTGGTGATTTTTTTGTTGATGCCTTATAAATCTTTATATCCCAGAGATTTTTCTACTTCCTCCTTTGCTAACGGTTTTGTACAGAAGAACCAATCATGGCAGGTCATACCTTCCACATTTTTCATCCTGTCATTTGCACCTCCACTTGTACTTGGAGCCGGTACTACAACTTCATCTCCGGGACGCCAGTCGGCCGGCAGGGCAACTTTGAAGTTATCCACAGTCTGAAGCCCGACCAGTACCCGTTTGATCTCGTCAAAATTACGTCCCAGATTAAGCGGATAATAAATAATCGTGCGGATAATTCCTTCCGGATCAATAAAGAAAACAGCCCGGACTGCTTTTGTATTACTTGCGCCCGGTTGTATCATTCCGTATTTGTTGGCAATATCCATGGTAATGTCTTCAATAAGCGGAAATTTTACCTCCATATTTTTCATCCCCTTGTATTCTATCTTTTCTTTTATGGTGCGTAACCAGGCTATATGACTTGCCAGACCGTCGATAGATAACCCGATCAGCTGACAGTTCAGTGCCTCAAAATCTTCCTGCATACTGGCAAAGGTGATAAATTCGGATGTACAGATCGGGGTAAAGTCTGATGGATGGCTGAAAAGAATGATCCATTTTCCCTTATATGCTTCGGGAAAGATGATTTCTCCCTGGGTAGTTACTGCTTTAAATGCAGGGGCGCGATCGCCGATACGCGGCATTGAGTGAATTTCGTTTTCCATGTTTATCAATTTATAATTAGAGAATAAATGCTTACAAATAACAAATGTAAGAAATTTTCTCGGACATGATCAATAAACAAAGTATAATTATTACTCAAAAAATAGTTGATTCTTTTTTATAAAAAATCATTAGATTTGCGCATTGATCAGTATCATGAAACATTCATATAATAATACCTTACTGTAATACATAAAATCGATCTTATCGCTGATTATCAAACAATTTATACCAATGAAACTTAACACATCTTATTTAGGACTCCAATTAAAGAATCCCCTGATTGTCGGAAGCAGTTCATTAACCGATTCAGTCGAAAAAATACAGAAACTAGAAGCCGCAGGTGCTGCAGCTGTTGTTCTAAAATCATTATTTGAAGAACAAATTTTGCATGAAGCCCATAGTCTACAAAATGCCGGTGATTATTATCCGGAAGCAGCAGATTACTTACACAGTTATGTACAAGGACATTCTGTGCAAAAATACCTGCAATTGATTGAGGATGCAAAAGGAACGGTTTCTATTCCTATCATTGCCAGCGTTAATTGTATGTCGGCTACAGGATGGATCGATTTTGCAAAAAAAATGGAAATGGCAGGAGCAGATGCTCTTGAGGTCAATATGTATTTTATCCCTACAAACAAAGACAGGCAGCCTATCGTATATGAGGAAATCTACTTCGAAATAGCTGCTGCTTTAAAACAAATTCTTAAAATTCCCTTTTCGTTTAAACTGGGTAATCATTTTACGAGTTTACCGAACCTGGTAGATCATCTGTATAATCGTGGAACAAAAGGGGTGGTTCTTTTTAACCGTTTTTATGAGCCGGATATCGATATTAAAACCCTGGGATTAAAATCTGCCAGTGTATATAGTACATCCGCGGATCTTCGTAATTCTTTACGCTGGATATCTATCGTTTCATCTATTGTGGAAAATATTGAAATTTCTGCATCCACAGGTATACATGATGCTTCAGGTGTTATTAAAACAATCCTGGCAGGAGCACAAACCACCCAGTTATGCTCAGCCATCTATAATAATGGGCCGGACCTGATACAATCAATTATCAGTGATCTGGAAAAATGGATGGAAGAACATCACTTTGACAGTATAGAAGGTTTCCGTGGAAAATCAAATTACAGGAATATTGACAATCCGCAACAATATGAGCGGTCACAATTCATGAAATATTTCTCCAGCCACATTTAGTCCATGCGAGCAATGGAAAATGAGAAAAAAGTATTGTTCTTTCTCGTTCCACTGTTCTTTGTCCTTTTTCCGGTACAAGCTCAGGTAGGGGGAACTTCTACATATGGGTTCCTTAACCTGGTACCTTCTCCACAGGTAGCGGCATTGGGAGGGAAAGTAAATGCAGTACCGGATGCCAACCCGGCACTGGCATTTTATAATCCGGCATTACTGGACAGTACTGCCGATAATTACCTGTCCATGAATTATGTCAATTATTTCGCGGGTATTAATTTCGGATATGTCGCTTATTCCCGTTCACACAGAAAATTCGGTAACTTTTCAACAGGTATCCATTATATCAATTACGGCAGCTTTATTGAAGCGGATATGATGGGGATGATTACAGGTTCATTCAATGCCGCCGAATATGCTTTTAATTTTACTTATTCCCGTGTCCTTCCGTGGATGGATAGTGTCTGGCTGGTAGGCATGAATGTAAAGCCCTTAATGTCTGTTTTCGAACGGTATTCATCTTTTGGCCTGCTGGCAGATATAGGAGTTACTTACAGGCATCCTGAACAATTATTTACGGCAGCTTTTGTCATCAGAAATATGGGAGGACAACTATCATCTTATTCCAGGAATGGGAGGGAGGCGGTTCCGTTTGAAATACAACTAGGTGTTTCACAAAGGCTACGACATGCACCCTTCCGGTTTTCGTTGGTAGTACAGCATCTGGAACGTTTCAGGTTAGGATATCATAGAACTGAAAATACTTCAACAGGACAGACGACAGGTGAAGACAGGAATAAAAAAGGGTTTGATTTATTTGCAGATGAGTTGATGCGACACATCATACTGGGAGTAGAATGCACCCCTTTTAAAGGATTTATCCTGAGGGGAGGATACAATTATAACCGACGGCAGGATATGAAAATATCATCAAAAACAGGAATGGTAGGTTTTTCATGGGGGATGGGAATACACATATCCCGTTTCCGTATTGATTATGCCCGTTCCAGCTGGCATTTGTCAGGGGCATCCAATCATTTTTCCGTCAATGTGGATTTAAACAGGGCAAAAAGACGTTAAACGTATTCATTAAGTAAAATAGATAACAGATTGATATATAAATGTTTACAATTGACAAATAACTTCATAAAAGCTTAAATAATAAAACACCGAATCTATTATAAAGAAGAGCTCAGGATCAATTCACCAAGTAATATCTATCGATTGTATTTCTCCGGCTTACGGGTTATGTTATCAATGAACCATTTTTTCATGCGTACAGCCTGGTCTTTATCAATATATAACCATTTAACGTTTCCGTTTTCTTTAGGTGTAAAATAAGTATATCCCTTTTCGTCCACATGAATTGTACCCTGTTCGGTACGGGTAAACATGTCCGTATCCGGATGGAGAACATACAATACGGAAGTCAGGTCCCATGTAGCACGGTTGTATGGCATAGGCCTGTAGGCTTTATAGCCTTCTACCACAGGGTGCAGGGCCGTCCATCCAAAGTCATTTTCGATGACTGTGGATGGAAATTGAACCATAACTCCTGCTTCAAACGGGGAAAGAACAATAGGAGTAGGCCATTCGGCAAAGAATTTCTGTGCAGCGGGAATATCATTTTCTATATTGAATTCAGCGCGTTTTTTTTCACCAAAACTTCCCCCCATTACTGAGGTCAGTTTTATTTTTTGAGCAACAAGCTCCTTACCCGATAATTTTGAATATTGATCTGCTTTGGAATCCAATAACAAAGCAAGGCTTGTTGAAAACCCGACAGATACAAGCACCACCGAATGGTCTGGCTGGGCAGACAGCAAACGACGATACATGTTTACGGATTCTTCGATATCTTTTTCCTTTTTTGTGCGTGCAAATGCCTCTTTATCATCCAGCATCATCTTACATATCGCTTCCGTATAATCAGCAGCATGGTTATTAGGTACAGGTTTGGCAGCAAGGGCAATGGGTATATCCGGATAACCATACCATGTATTCATGATATCTATAAATGTTGTTGCATAATCGCTTTGTTTATGGTTGCTGATGCCTATAATATCGACCAATCCGTCATCCATAGCTTTATAAAGCAAGTCAAGAGCCAGTGCATCATCAATATCATTTCCCATATCTGTCTCAAATATAACAGGAATATGGCAATTATTTGAAGTTTTTATTGAATTGTTTTTGGTCGTACAAGATAAAAAAATATTACAAACCAATATTCCCAATAAGACATTTTTCATATAAAGCGATAGTTTAGATAAGCTAATTCAAATAATTCAAATAGAGTATATTATATATTAAATCTGACCTTTTATCCAAAAAGTAAATTCAATACTCCAGCCAAACGATACCCAGCTTTCAATATCTGACTTTCAGCCAGAAAAATAGCAACATTCAGAAAATCTTTACCCAATTCTTCATTAGGAGAGGCCCACTCGTAGATCACACGGCAATCAACCGCTGTCTGGTGGAACCATTCCCTTGGCGTACCTGATGCCATTTCCTTTATTTCTTTCTTAGTACAACGGTCTAGCTGGTGCGCCCATTCCATATATCCCCATTTGCGGTATCTGTCAATGATCTGTGAATCCCAGACAGCATGATATGAGTATTGCGTACCATTCAGTTTTACATTGAAGTTTTTAATACCCGGATATTTCACATGTACGGGACAATGCATATCGCCTACCATATGGATCACGTATTTCAGGTTCAACACCACCAGCGAATCTTCCAGATTCTTATAACCCTGCAATGCTTTGATAGCATTTTCCAACTCGCAAACTACGTCGCCTTTGGAGCTGCGGACGGCTTCAGTATACTGCAAATGCTCATCTACCGCTGCCGTATGCCAGACTGTTGTATGTGCATATGACGGTGTAGCCCGGTAATTATCCATCCATACAGAATAATAGACAATAGAATGCCCTGAATATTTTTCAATATTTTTCTTTGCTTTTTTAGTCAGGTTACATTCCGCAATGTATGCAACAGCGTTATGACCCGATTGTCCCCAGGCAAATAAGGTATTGGGAAGACAAATAATGATACCTACCAATAATATCCCAATCTTTTTAATCATCTTTAATCAAATATAGAAAGTATTTAAAATCATGCAAAATAAAACATTGTCAATCTCATGAATTGAACTGATTATTTTGTATTTATACGGTTGTTATTCCCTGTAATCCCGTCCTGATCACAATATTAGCAATTATTGGTGACAAACACAAACATCTCAATCATTTTTAACGCTATCTCTTCTATCTGCTGAAGATTGGTTATCGTCAATCGGATAAACATTCTTTATGTTTTTTCTTTCGCTCGAAATCATGCACAGCTTTTATCATTTTTATATGCCCAGATTTTCGTTACCTAATCTTCCAATATATGTAAAATGGACTGACTTTAAAATCCCATGCTCTTCAAAATGAAAGTCTGCTCTAACTATACCTTCATTGTAAAACCAATAATAAAGACCATTATGAAAATCTATATTTATATTTTCAATATCTATGAGATCATCAAAAGGGTTAGGATAAGGCGGTCTTTCAGATAATAATTGAGCTATATCATTGAAAGATGATATTTTTCTATAAAAATCGGCATTACTCCCAGAAGCATCTTTATTGTTAAGAATGGCCATATAAGTTGAAACGACCATATCTTTTTCCGACAATTGCTTTTCTTTTATATATCGATTAAATAATTTTACGTCAATCATATAATCCAAATAGTTATCTAATGGTATTTTTTTATTTTTAACTAATCGATAATGTGATGGCGCTTTCAGAAAGCCCTCTTCTTCAACTACTTTAAAATAGTAATAATAGTATGGAGAGCCGGCATATTTAACATCTTCAATAAGAACTAACCAAAAATTATTATTTTTCTCTATATCCATAAAAGAGAAACGTTTAATATCCGAATCATCAAGTAAATTTAACCAATGCCCGATTGAAAAATCAGAATCTGTATTAATTATTTTCAACATAATTCTCTTATTGTCATCATACAATAAATAGGACGATAAGCGGATTATATATAAAGATGAAATTATTATTACTCCACTGATTATTAAATACTTTAATTTATTTCCCATGGACTTGATTTTATTTGTTGTTGCTGTGGAAGCAAATCTGATAGAATTCGATATTGCAAGGCCGGTTAACTTAGATCATTCTTTATGCTTTTCTTTTCTTTCATTTTGATCATTTAAGGTAAGGTAATGTATGGCTATGAAAAATTTAATCCTCAAATCTCCGAAATTAAATGCACGATAGTTTGCCACAAATTCAATAATGTTTGATGGTGCGATATCACCCACAAGTTCTATTGTCTTATAATAGTCTTCAACAATTTCATCATTTTCTCCTATTCGTTTTAAAAGTTTAAAATATTTCCCATCCGGATTATAGGTAATATGTTTAAATGTATCCTGTGGATAATCCTGGTATACAGCCCATCCGAAACACCATATAGTATGAAAAGTCGAATCGGATATCCGCGAATAAATATCCAGTTGTTCAGCAATAGGAATATTAAATTCTGTGAATCCGGTTTCATAGGCTGTTGAATTTCTTTCAAGGTAGGTATAGTAACATTTATCCAAATCTCTGTAATCACAATCAGAAGATATTTTCTGATTAAAAAAATCGAAAAGAATCTGCAAATCCATTAGTTCTTCTTTAGTAAAAATGCTTATAAAATCATCATTTTCTGACAATAAGTATTTGCTTGAAGAACAGCCAAAATTTATCAATATCAGTATTAAGATGGCGCATGCCGTCAATATTTCCGCTACTTTAAAAATTATTTTCTTCCCCATGGACTTGTACTTATAGGGTATCTTCTAATTAACCGAAAAAATGATATTTACAATTATTTAACTTAGTTATCACCCACAGGGATACAATTGATCATTTTTATTGTACTATCGTTTTCCCAACCCCGAAACACCCCGGCTATAGATATACTATCACCAATCTGATAGGGTCTTATCAAATCATATTCCAGAGGATAATTTTTTATCCAAATATCCTGGTAACAAAAATAAACAACCGTATCTAGCTTTACAATACGATCACCTATTCTAACTTTCAATCTGGTATCATTTATTTTAAGAGCTTTGGCTTGTTTTACCAAAGATTGAATTTCTGTTGGCATTGCCTGATCTACCAATTGTTGTCGCCCATCAACCTTAGAGATTAACCAGTCTTTATTGCCAAACCATCTTTTAGTAATACAGAAAGTAGTATCTGACTTGTCATATAACCGTAATTGAATATCCTCATCCAGATAAATTGAGTCTTTAAAAACATTATTTATTTTTCCGTCAATTCCAGCACTCAGTAAAATATATCCCTCTGCTTTTTTTAATTTTCGATTATAAAGGGGAATATAACTCAAATATTTATTATATTGATTAAATGGATCTCCTAAATAAAGGACACTATATTCTTCGTCATAACCACTCATTGCTAAAGAATCCACAAGCTGATTCATACTGTCTACGTATTTACCATATAAGGAAAAAGTTTGGTCTGGGATATACACTATTTGAAATAAAATATTTTCACTAAGACTTAAATAATTTTGTTCATATGTTTTTTTTTGAATATGGTACAGAAAAACAAATCCCAAAACTGTGATAACTAAAGCCGAATATATAATAAATTTTTTCATATGTTTTTAGTATTAATTAGCTCAGGTGGTTTTTTGCTAAAATCCATCGTTATATTATTTTTTGATATGAAGGTATATTCATTTAATAGAAACGGAATACTTAATAATATCGTTTATCAAAAAACCTTTTGAAGTCCGTTGGAATAGAAATTGACATTTCAAAACTACCATGGCTACCTACTGATGGGTAACGGAAATATTTTAGTACAATATTATCTCCAGCTTGTTGTGGTTGCTGATATTGCGTATTAATTGGGTATCTTGACCTGGCATAACCTTGAAGAACGACAGTAGCACGAAATTTTATTCCATCAATAACAATATTTCCGCTCATACTGCATATAATTGGACAACATGACAAAAGGTGAATACAGCAGAAATAAAAATGTGGCTAAATTTTGACAGATGAGTCAAGATTTTTCTTGTTTTAAGGGTTTTTATACCATTTTTTTTTATCTAATGATATGACTAAATCTTTCACAAAGATTTCATTATTATCTTTTATTTTTTTCTTTTTACTAAATAAAGATAAAAGATTACTGACAAGAAAGCCACCCTCTCTTGGAATAAAATCTCTATAATTAGTTTGTTCATAGTCTATTTTAAATTCTTTAAAAAATTTAAGTAAAAAATCTAAAACGTCATCTCCATCTAACCCTATATCTGACAAAGAAACTTCTAAACTTAATTTGCTCTTATTTAAATTAAATTCTTTGGCAATATAATCTATTACAATATTGTAACTTCTATTTTCCATTTATTATATTGTTATATATTTTTTGTGTATTATAAAGTGTCATTCCTACATCATACAACAGAATACCCCAACCCACAGGTCCAGCCATTCTACCTAAAAATCTACCAAAAACTTTTGTATATCTTAAAGTTCCATTCCTAAAGTGAGTTGGTACTCTTTTAGGCAATTCTTGAGGCAGCAACTTTGCACCATATTTAGATGCAAGAGATGTTCCTTTAGAAGCGCCTTCCATTTGAAAAGGTTTACTTAACAAACCTTGATTATCTAAAACTGCTGCGAGAGAAACTATATCTTTAATACCGAATTGTTCTGCCGCTTGGTCTAAGAGTATAGCTCCATATAATTCTCCTTTAGTTTCATACCCTTTACCATTGTATTCATATAGTGGATCAGAACTTGATGATGAAACAATTTCTTCTGGATGCTGCATATGATTAAACAACATGACAAAAGCGCCCGTAACCGCTCCGTTAGCGAACTTTCCACCACCCAAAACAGAAGCCGTGCCACCAACCACAGAAGAGGCGACTATCCGGCCAAAATCTGATCTGGCGCTGTTCTGTATCCCCGGCGCCAATCCAGCCGTGAAAGCAGCAGAAATAAAACCATGGTGGAATCTGCCGCCCTGAGCCAAAGAAAGCGTTCCCTGGGAAAAACCATGTGCATATATTTTGCCGATCACCTCCTGAATTCTCATTTGTCCTACCCCGAAACTCACTCATTATTCATTATCTTCCCTTATAATTTCATTCTGTTCTTTTTCAGAATGTGTCAGTAAATAAAGATATACAGATTCAGAAGAATATAAGACTTTAACATCAACAGAGATCAATTCACCGTCATTGAATTGACAATCAATGGAAAGCAAGCCCCAATTGAAAAACCAATCAATTCTATTCTGAAAGTCGATATCTATCTTTTCAAGCTCCTTATAAAGTTCAGGATAAGCAGAAGTAACCTGATATATATCTTCAATAGATTTTATTCTTTTGTAAGTAATAAAATCAATACTTGTCTGTTGTAGTCTACAATTACGGTCAATATTTTCAACTGCCATATCATAGGGTAGTTGAAGAACATCAATATCATAATTTAATTGATGTTGTTTTTGAGCAGTCCTGTCAATGTTTAACATAGGGTCATACTTAAGAAAATGCACATAAGTTTCTATAATGGAATCTTTGTTACTGAGATCTTTTTCCTTGATATAAGCTTTAAATAATGAAAAATCAATAATACTGTTCATGTAATTATCAAAATTAACTGAAACCGTGTCATTTTGTATCATTCGTATATGGGTTGGGGCCTTAAGGAATCCTTGTGTAGGTTTATTTTTAATTTTTAGGTAATAATAGTCAAGTGCACTATTATATCTTTCATC
>JAISOY010000218.1 GCA_031275285.1 Bacteroidales bacterium
CCGGTTTTTTAAAGAAGGAAGCGGAGATGTGATCATCAGTGCGGATTCGGTAGACGTTCAAATCGGAGATCTTGCCCAGAAGACACAACTGGAGATCATACTGAATGTTTCTTTCCTGGATGAACAAATGAATCCGACCCGTGCAAAGACAGAACCGGTAGTACTGGGCAACATAAAAGACCAAAAATTCTCTGTTAAAATCACAGACATGACCGCAATGAAAGATGCCAGGCATCTTAAATTCAGTTTTGTTATCAAGAAGCCCGATAATGGTACCCCGATTACTTTCAAAGTATCCGATTTCTTATCCATCGCCAAATTAAAAATCAAAAAGGAAGGTGGAATAAGTATCAATCTTGATGACATTTAATTATCTGTATTTAACCACACGATCTAAAGAATATTCTCATGCGAAAAATATATATCCTTATTATTTTAAGTGTCTTTGTTTGCAATATTTCCGCACAAACAAGAACCATTACAGGTATTGTACAGAAAAAAGAAAAAGCAATTCCGGGAGCTACTGTGATCGAAACCGGTACCAACAACACGGTGATCACAGATGCAGACGGTCGTTTTTCCATAACGGTATCCGATCAGGCCAACAGTCTGACTGTTTCGAACGCCAACTATGTTTCAGAACAAATCATGCTCGATACCTCAGATGATTACAATATCCGGCTTTCTCCGTTGGGTTTCATCAGAAATAAGGCTACCCTGCCCAACAGGTTTGCCATGAATCCGGCTTTGAGACCCATACAGGGTTATATCGGCGTTCCTTTTCTGAATAATATCAGGATAGATGCCAGGACAAACACCTTTAACCTGGATCACCTGACATTCCGGAAAAATAATGAATTGGTCACATTCATGCATCCTGATGTAGGGATCAATGAGTTCCTGAACGACATAAAAAAGAACAATTATCTTTCTGCAGATTTTGATTATTCCCTGTTTACCTTCGGATTTTACACCGGAAAAAGTTTCTGGAGTTTTGATGCCGGAGTAAAAGCACATGCAGATGGAAACGTTCCAAAATCCCTTTTCAGGTTTGCCAAGGTCGGGCTTGATTCCGATGAGGCTGTAAGGTATAATTTTAAAGAAACACAGGTCACAGGTAACGCATATGGGGAAGTAGCGTTCGGTTATTCACGTTCGTTCCTGGAAGACAATCTTATTGTCGGATTGCGGACTAAATTCCTGGTTGGTTTTGCTGATTTCGATTTTAAGATCCAGGATCTATCTTTAGATGCCGAACTGGATCAATGGATCGTTAGTTCGCGTGCCACATTAAAAGCATCAGCCCCGGGTATCAAAGCAAAATATGACAGTGACGGCAAATTTGACGGAATCGAATTCGATGATTTCGATGACATGACGCTTAAACCCGGTTACGGACTCGGATTTGACATAGGCGCCTCTTATGCGCTTGCAGGATTAGCCCTTCCTGAAGGCATTTGGGGAGATATCCTGAGCCGGTTCACCTTTTCAGGTGCATTGACGGATATCGGATTTATCAGATGGCCAAGTGTCAACACCTTAGAACTGGAATCCGTCCTGGACAGGCAGGTAGTTACCGGTGACATTGAAATAGATTACAACAACAGCGATGTACTGGAAGATCAACTGAACGATATAAAAGACAATCTGGAAGATATACTGGACCTTAAAGAAACCGGAAGGAACCGGAAATACACCTCTTCCCTCAGGATGAAAATGAATCTGGAACTGGAATATGAATTTTTCAAGGATATGCTGTATGCAGGTTTACTGTCCACAACCTACTTCAATTCATCACACACGGTCACAGAACTGACCCTTACCGGGACCTACCGCCCCGCCCGCTGGTTTGCCGTGGCGCTTAGCTATTCATTTATCCACAGCAAGTTCAATACTTTTGGCGCCGCCATACACTTAGCGCCCAAAAGCGGTATCAGCTTCTTCCTGTCCAGCGATTATATTGTATATCATGTTTCTCCACAATATATTCCCGTCACCACGAAAGGTATTAATTTAAACTTCGGGTTAAATATCCCTATCGGGAAAAGAAGAATTCCTGAAGTCATGAATCAATAATTTCGATCAGTTATACGAAAAATACCCTCAACGAATTGAGGGTTTTTTTTTACATGCCTCTTCAACAAAAAAAAGTACACCAGAGTTGCATATCTAAAAACATAGTTTATATTTGTGGATGAGAAATAATAACTTTTATCCATTTAACACCCTGACATAATGAAAAAAATGTATTGGCTTTTATTAGGTTTTGTACTGGTCACCCAAATATCTGCACAAAAGTATGACCCGAATGCGATTGTACCGACAGACCCGGGAGTAAAAATCGGAAAGTTGGATAATGGACTCACTTATTACATAAGGAAAAACAACAAGCCGGAAAACAGGGCCGATATGTATATACTCCACCATGTCGGAGCTATACTGGAAGAAGACAGTCAGAACGGGCTGGCGCATTTTACCGAACATATGGCATTTAAGGGAACCACCCACTTTCCGGGAGATGCCATCACCAAATATTGTGAGAAAAACGGGATCAAATTCGGTGCCAACCTGAATGCATATACCAGCATAGACAGAACTTGCTACATGCTTTCTTCCATACCGCTGGAAAGGGAATCTTTGATCGACAGTTTGTTATTGATCTTACATGACTGGTCGGGGGAGTTTTTATTCAAACCGGAGATGTTGGAAATAGAACGCGGAGTGATCAGGGAAGAATGGCGTACCTACGGAGGTTCGGGGTTCCGGATCAGCGAGCAGTTAAGGCCTGTGATATACAATCATTCACAATATGCCAAACGCAATGTCATTGGGGATATCAATGTGTTGAATACATTTAAAATGAATGACATACTCGATTTCTACCATAAATGGTACCGTCCGGACTTACAGGCATTGATCCTGATCGGTGACTTCGATCCGGACCAGATGGAAGAAAAGGTAAAAAAATTGTTCAAAAACCGTCCGAAGCCCCAAAATTCTATTCAGTTACCTGAATATGAAATACCGGATAATGACGGCATATTGATCGGCAGTGCGACGGATCCTGAAGCTGGAAATTTGAGTATCAGCCTGATGTATAAACATGAGGGAACAAGACCCGAAAACAGGGATAAGCAAAAATTCATGTGGGACAATAGGGTTACAAGACTTATCAATACCATGCTTTCATCCAGGATGGATGAGTTATATCTAAAAGATAACCAACCCTTTGCAAGCATTTATGGTGGTTATTATTCTTGGCTCGCTAATAAAGATGTTTTCTCGGCATCTGTACGGCCCAAAAACAACCAGGCTCCTCAAGCATTTAAAGTGCTGCTGACTGAACTTGAACGGGTAAAGCGTTACGGTTTTAACGAATCGGAACTGGAGCGTGCCAAAGCAACGATACTCAATGGTGAACAAAGGGCATACAATGAAAGGAACAACAGGGATAACGGTGCATTCCTGAACTTATACATCTCCCATTTTACCGGGAACAACTCTATTCCATCTGTAGAATATACCTACAATTTTACCCAGAACGTGCTTCCGATGATTACATTGGAAGAAATCAACCGGAAGGCGCAGAATTTCTTCCCCGACAAAAATATCATTGTTACCCAATCCGTATCCGACAAAGACAAGGATCAAATGTTAACGGAGGATATGATCAAAAAAATGCTGGCCGATATCAAAAAAGAAAACATCGAACCCTATAAGGATGAAATGTCCGGAAAGCAATTGATGGAGCAACTTCCCCAAAAAGGTAAGATCATAAAAACCAAAACACTGAAAAAACCGTTCAATGCCGTTGAGTGGACATTGAGCAATGGTGCTAAAGTAGTGATCTACCCAACTACCCATAAAGAAGACCAGATCATTTTATCGGCATACAGCTGGGGTGGTTCTTCATTAATCAGCGATCAGGATTACCAGTCTTCCCGTTATGCGACCAGTATTCCCTCATTAAGCGGTATCGGTGATTTCAGTTTTACAGACCTGAACAAACTTCTGGCTGGAAAATCAGCTTATGCAAATCTG
>JAISOY010000219.1 GCA_031275285.1 Bacteroidales bacterium
CTGATCACCAACTTTATCCTGCCCCTCTTTGTCGAGAAAGAAAAGAAAGAGGAGAGAGATATTCATGAAGAACGGGCATACCTCGATATCCTGCATCATGTCGTCAAACAGCTGAATCTTCAAACGACCAAAGAAAACAAAGCCGCTACGCAAGTAGTAGTCAGGGAATACCTTAGCAGGATCGCCTCCATACAGAACAAAAAGACCTCAAAATCCGAAGATAAGAAAACCGAACAAAGGTACCGGCTCATGATTGTAGAATGGGAAAATAAATATGTGAACGAACTGCTGGCCCGTAATGAAATCGATGAGGATACCGCCCTGCATTATCTTGATTTTACCGAAAGACAGATGTCACTGGGCATGAAAAGAAACGGTTTCCTGAGAAAGATCAAAAAGATGATCACTTTTCTGCGGCACATCAGGAAATTCCGTCGTCTAAACGGAAAAATGAGCCAGCTTATCAGCCGCAAAAGGATCTTTACACTGCGAAAAGCCTGTGATAAGCATGTGCTCGATAATCTGAAAAAAATGAAAGAAACAGATCATCACCCGGCTATCGATCAACTGATCTCCGAATACGAATTATCCCTGTCTATCCAGGAGAATATGAGGGCCTTTAAACGATCTTCAAAACAATCATCAACCAATGCAGGTGTTGAAGAGATAGCCGCATCAGGATTTCAGACAGAACGCGACCAGATACAAATGATGTTCGAAAACAACCGCATCTCACGGGAAACAGCTAAAAATATGAGAAATAACATCGCACTTCTGGAAATGCAGTTTAAGGAATAATAGTACCCTCTTTCCATCATCAATAAAAATTTTCATGAAATGTTGCATTTATTTAAATATTTGCATTTTTTTTGTTGACTGAATATTCAATCAATATAAAAATGCCGAGAACAAAGGAACAGAATGAGGAAATAAAAGAGAAGACATTGTTGAAGATCAGGGAAACCGGATTAAAACTTTTTTCCTACAAAGGACTGGCAGCCACAAGTACATCGGATATAGCCAAAGAGGCGGGCGTAAGTTCGGGATTGATGTATCATTATTACCGTTCAAAAGAAGATCTGTATGCCGATCTGGTTGGATTCGCTGTCAGGGAGTCAAACAATAGTTTTCGACAAGTATTGAAAATGCCGGTACGCCCTTTGGAGAAGATTATATTTCTGACAAAGAGTATACTGGAAGACCTGGAGAAAAACGACCAGATCTCCCAGTATTTCCTGTTGGTCACTCAAGCGCTGCTGAATACTGATTTGCCCGAGAATGCCAGGACATACATGGATGAAGTGTATGTAACATTCGATATCATGAAAGAAATGATCATTGATGGTCAACGCTCGGGAGAAATTGGAAAAGGCGATCCAGAAATGCTGACAACGCTTTACCTGTCTTCCATCAAAGGAATATGTACTTACAAATTGATCCTCGGAGAACGTTTTATCGTTCCTCCGGTTGAAAATATGATCTCATTATTATCACCAATAAAAAAATATGAAACCTGAAAACACAAAAAAGAAAGTGATTGTCGTCGGTGCCGGTATATCGGGACTGGTCGCGGGAATATATGCGCTCAAAGCTGGTTTTGAAGCGGAAATATACGAATCACACAAAGTTGCGGGCGGAGAATGTACTGGTTGGCAACGAAATGGCTATATGATCGACGGATGTATCCACTGGCTGACGGGAACAAAAAAAGGAACCGACCTTTACAGGATTTGGAAGACCTGTCATGCCCTGGGCGAGGATGTTGCAGTTTTGAATAACGATTATATCACGGCTTACCAGCATGAAGGAAAAACTTATTACTTTTATGTTGACCTGAAGAAACTCGAACAGGAACTGCTGAACATCTCACCCGAAGATGAATCCGAAATCAAACAACTGATAGAAATCATCAGGGATTGCCAGGAGCTACCCATTCCCGCACTTAAACCCAATGAATTACTTTCGGAAGAAGAAAGGAACAATCTGTTTGCAGGATATATGAAAGCAGGCAAACATCTGGAAATGGGAAACAGCATGATCGTCAGGGAATATACCGAACGATTCAGGTCGCCGGTCATACGAAAAATGATCTCGACCGTAGTCCCTGAGCATATTGCTTTGACCTCCCTTTTCTTTACGCTTGGTACACGTACATCTTCCCCGGGAAGCTGGCCTGAAGGAGGATCAAAGGTTTTTACCCAACGGATGAAACAACGTTTTGAAGAAATGGGTGGAGCTATTTATTTGAACTCACCCGTAAAAAATATCGCCATTGAAAACGGTAAAGCCATCGGTGTAACTCTAAGAGAGAACAACGAACTGAAAAGGGCCGATTACATTATCCCCGCCACCGATGCACATTTGTTGCTCGACCAGTTTCTGGAAGGAAAATATAAGGATAACTTCTTTGACTATCGTTTCAACCAGCCCGAAAGTTACCCTTTGCTTTCGGCAACTATTGTCTCACTCGGGGTGGATATCGACATAAAAGACAGGCCTCACGATTTGTGTATTCAGGCCGCAAAACCAGTCAGTGTCAATAAAAGCATCCATTCTCAAATCGTCATCAGGCATTTTGGCTTTGACACAGGTTTCAATCCGCAGGGTAAATCGACGATCCAGGTGTTACTGGATGATGCGGAATACGATTACTGGTCGACCCTGAAAAATACTTCAGAAGATGATTACAGGGCCGAAAAAGAAAGAATCGCCAATGAAGTAATTGCTGAAATAGAACAGGTATATCCTGAAATAAAAGGGCATATAAAGATGGTTGATGTAGCCACTCCCCTGACGACGAACCGTTATTGCGGAGCGTATAAAGGAGCATATATGGCGTTTGTAGCCATACCCGGAGTGAAACAGGAAAACCATCAGGGTTACATCGAAGGTATCGAAAACATGTATCTTGCAGGGCAATGGGTTTTCCCCGACGGCGGTTTACCGATGGCGGCCATTGCCGGTAAGTTTGCCGTACAGAGGATATGCCATAAGGAACAAATAGAGATTGTATCCTAAGTATTTTGATGAATTCACTTATGGAGACTTAAAAATGGACAACGCTATTGAAAATTTAGTGTGAGACTACTTTAAGGCCTATAATAGAAATAATCAATGTGGTTATAAACAACAACCGCCAGAAGTTAATGGGTTCCTGAAAAACAAAAATGCCCATTAAAACCGTGCCGACTGCGCCGATTCCCGTCCACACAGCATAAGCCGTACCCATCGGTAAGGTTTGTGTTGCCTTTATCAACAAAGCCATACTAATAGTTAAAGAAACCACAAAACCGGTAATCCACCAGTATAGTTCACCACCTGTTGTTCCTTTCATTTTTTCCAGGCATGAAGTAAATCCTACTTCAAATAATCCTGCGACAATTAAAATAATCCAACTCATAAAATATTATTTGACAGCAAAGATCGCAACCAGATATCAAATAATATTTTACAAATGATAAAAAATGCTATCTGAATTTTGCCCTGATACGGCTTAAAGAAACCTGGGTAATTCCAAGGTAAGACGCAATAAAGGATAATTGTATCCTTTGAAGCAGTTCGGGATTGTTCTTTAGTAATTCACTGTATCTTTCCGATGCTGTCTTGAATTGCCTTGCAATAAGTCTTTCTTCGGTCTTAAGCAGTTCCTGCTCTGCAAATTTCCTACCCCAATTGGCGATATGAATATCCTTTGCATATAAACCATTCAGCGCCGGCACATTCAATTTATATAGTATACAATTCTCCAGTAATTCAATATTTTCGTATCCCTTTTGATGGTCGACATAACTTCTCATCGATACAACGGTATCTCCCTCTTTGCCAAACCAAAAAGTAATTTCACCTTCCGATGAATCGATATAAGCACGGACAATACCCTTTTTGATAAAGTAGATATTCCTCTCCACTTTATCCGCATTAAGTAACAGATGGCCTTTAGGGTATTCAACCTCCGTGATTAGCCCTGCCAGTGTCTTTCGTGAAGATTCCGGCAATGCATATATTCTATTCAAAATTGTTTCAATTTCCATTCAAATATCCTATAGTTCATACAGAAAGCAAAAGTAATCATTAAAAACAGAAGTGATATGAGCTTTTTCAAATAGCTGGAATTGAACACCAAAGCCTTCTTTGTTCCTGAGTCAAAATATTATATAATCCTTGTTTACGCACAACAGTTATCAGCTAAGCACCGCCTCAATATAAGGCGAATATAGAAGTAGCAGATCCAACAAAAAAGGAGCCGTTTCCGGCTCCTTCCATCAAATATCTTTTTAAAGATCATTGAGCAAATTTAACACCCTTTATTTTATCCCAGGCACCACGGGTAAAATCCGGAATCTCAACAGGTATAGAACCGTTATCCAACGATATTTCCGTTAAAGGGATCAGGCAACACCATTCTGCCAGGTCATACACATCCATATCGAGTGGCAAACCTTTCTGCATACAGTAGATCATACGGTAAAACATGATGAAGTCCATTCCGCCATGGCCACCTACCTGTTTTGCTTTTTCTTCGATATCTATGGCAATGGGATGTTTGTATTGCTCCATTAATGCTTTTCTTACCTCAGGGGAAACAAAACTATGTGCATTCAGCTTTTCATGATCGGGCACTTCATCCAGTTTAACTTCTTTTCCGTCAATGGCAAAACCCTGGACAGGATATTTATTGGCAAATCCTTTCGTCCCGGACAACTGGAACATACGGCTATAAGGCCTTGGGGAAGTAATGTCATGCTCTATCAGTATGGATTTTCCTTTTTCCGTACGGATCATGGTCATGGTATGGTCACCGTTTCTGAAATCAGTCACTGTTTCTCCTCTTTTCTCTTTAAGATAAGCAGGATTACCCACTGCTTTTGTATCCACAGAAACCAGGAAATTCATCTTATCACCGCGGTGGATATTCATTGCCAGGCATACCGGACCCAATCCATGGGTCGGATACACATCTCCACGATGTTTCTTGTTAAAATCCATGCGCCAGTCATTCCAATAAGATTCCCAAAATGGTTGAAGACCATGAATATAAGCTCCTTCTCCATGAAGTATCTCACCGAAAACACCTTGTTGCGCCATATTCAGGCATGTAAGCTCGAAAAAGTCATATACGCAGTTTTCCAACTGGATACAGTGTTTTCTTGTTTTTTCCGACATATCGATCAAAGCCCATATCTCTTCCATTGTCATGGCTGCAGGTACTTCTATAGCAACGTGTTTTCCATCTTTCATGGCCTGAAGGGCTATTTCAGCGTGGCTTTTCCAGTCGGTAGATACAACAACTAGATCAATATCCGGAAGTGCTGTAAGTTGTTTCCAGATCAATGTATCTCCATAAAATTCCTTGGCCTTGGGAAGACCTGCTTCTTCCAGCTTCGCATTTTGTTTTTCCACATTTTCTTTCTCCACATCACAAAACGCAACAATTTCCACACCGGGGATATTCATGGCACTTTTCACATGTGTAGGGCCACGCATTCCTACTCCGATAAAACCAATACGAACTGTGGGTATCGGAGCGGCTGTCATTTGCAATGCATCATTCTGTCCAGCCGGACGGGCAGGAGTTTCCGTCCTGATCATTTCATTGGTAACCTGATTTTTACACCCCAGGAAACAAAAAAGCAGGAGCGTAAAGGCAATCATTCTTGTTTTCATAATAATTATTATTGACGATTTAATTATGGTTTGTTATGAGCATGCAATATACATTTATTTCATTAACTGAAATAGGATAAATATCTTAGGTCATCTTTTTTTTTCTGTTAAGCAAATATCAACACCTTAAAAATCCTGCTGTTCCTCTTAATGTGGGGCTTTTATTTATCTGTTACCAACATAAAAAAATAATCGAAAAGACATTTTTTATATATTTACGACCTTAGATTTTTGCACATCAAAAACTTTATAACAATACAATCAATATGGAATCAAGAAGAGATTTTTTAAAAAAAGCGGCCCTGAGTAGTGTTGCTTTAGGTGTATCGGGAAGCATTGCTTCGGCCATGAATATTTCTGCCGCACCGAAGATCAGCCTGAAAAAAGGAGATGTTGTTCTGTTTCAGGGGGATTCAATTACCGATGCCGGAAGGGATAAAAACGTCAAAACACCCAACACTTCACCCATGATGGGAAGTGGGTATGTGATTCAGGCTGCAGCAGAATTATTATTGAAACATGCTGAAAAACAGTTGACTATTTATAACAAAGGAATCAGCGGAAACAAAGTTTTCCAACTGGCCGAACGCTGGGATAACGATTGTATTAACCTAAAACCGAATGTACTGAGCATCCTGATTGGAGTCAATGATTTCTGGCACACAAAATCCGGTAATTACAGCGGTACCGTAAAAACTTATGAAGACGATTACAGGGCCTTGTTAAAGCGCACCCTCACCGCCTTACCTGATGTGAAACTTGTCATCGGAGAACCTTTTGCCGTGAACGGGATAAAAGCAGTTGACGATAGCTGGTATCCTGCATTTGACGAATACCGTGCGGCAGCGAAGAAATTAGCAGATGAATTCAATGCCGTTTTTATACCTTACCAAAAAGTTTTTGATGAAGCACAAAAACGTGCGCCGGGTGTATACTGGACCCATGACGGTGTTCATGCATCGCTGGCCGGAGCTAAGCTAATGGCCGATGCATGGATGAAAGCAATCAAATAATTTCCCATATCGGGATAAAAAACGCCGGACCGGTTTTACCACCGACTCCGGCGTTTTTATGATTTAATCCTGAAAATTTAATAAGGCATATCAGGCAAACATTCGATAGGTGAATGACGGATATTTTCATACCTTTGTATGGTCAATAAATTCACTTTTTCAAATAACTAGGAATCATGCAATTAATAGACGGAAAGAAAATATCTGATGAAATAAAAACCGAGATAAAAACTGAGGTGGATCATATGCGGGCAAATGGGGGAAAGATCCCTCATCTGGCAGCCGTGTTGGTCGGCCATGACGGAGGCAGTGAAACTTATGTCGCTCATAAAGTCAAAGCCTGCGGGCAGGTAGGTTTCAAATCGTCATTGATCCGGTATGAAGACGATGTTACGGAAAAAGAACTGCTGGACAGGATTGAACAATTGAACAATGATGCGGATATTGATGGTTTTATTGTTCAATTACCTTTACCAAAACATATTGATGAACAAAAAATCATCGAGGCGATCTCTCCTTCCAAAGATGTTGACGGGTTTCATCCGGTAAATGTCGGCCGCATGATGACAGGTCTGCCCGGCTTTGTTTCCGCAACACCTGCAGGAATTATTGAACTCCTGAAACGATACGGTATTGAAACCAAAGGAAAACACTGTGTCGTTCTGGGCAGAAGTAATATTGTAGGAAAACCCGTCAGTATATTGATGGCTCAAAAGGCAAATCCCGGAGATGCCACCGTCACTATTTGCCATAGCCGTACCCAGAACCTTCCTGAAATCACCCGGCAAGGGGATATCATCATTGCAGCCATGGGACAACCCGAATTTGTTACGGCAGATATGGTAAAAGAAGGAGCAGTAGTGATCGATGTCGGAACGACTAGGGTTCCATCTACAGAAACTAAATCAGGTTGGAAACTCAAAGGTGATGTTAAATTTGAAGAAGTGGCACCGAAATGTAGTTTTATCACTCCGGTTCCCGGAGGTGTCGGCCCGATGACTATTGTTTCCCTGTTGCGTAATACTTTGCTGGCAGCAAAGAAAAAGTGATTAATAACGCTATGTTGTGCATCAATGACCATCATACAGATCCCTATTTCAACCTTGCAGCGGAAGAGTATGTGCTTAAGAATTTTGAGGAAAATTGTTTTATGTTATGGCGTAATGAACCATCGGTCATTGTCGGAAGACATCAGAACACCCTGGCTGAAATAAATGTCGATTACGTAAAGCAAAACGATATCAAGGTAGTGAGACGTCTTTCCGGTGGCGGAGCCGTATTCCATGATCTGGGAAACATCAATTTCACCTTTATCGAAAATAAGGAAAGCGATAAGTTGATTGATTTTCATAAATATACAAAGCCGATTATTGATGTATTACAACAATTGGAGGTAGATGCCCGTTTTGAAGGCCGTAATGATCTGGTGATCGACGGGAAAAAATTTTCGGGAAATGCTGAACATGTATACCGCAACAGCAGGATACTGCACCATGGAACCTTATTGTTCTCAGCCGAATTATCGGATTTATCGGGCGCACTGAATGCCAATCCTACCAAATTCAATGATAAAGCCATTAAATCTGTTCGTAGCCGGGTGACCAATATCAGCAGTCATTTAAAGGAACCCATCGGATTGGAACAATTCAGGGAACTGGTGTTTGATCACATGATGAATAGTTCACCGGATTGCAGGGCATACCAATATTCTGATAAGGATCTTTCTGCCATTCAGCAGTTACGTGATGAAAAATATGCTACCTGGGAATGGGATTTCGGGCAATCGCCGGGATACAATATGATCAACGGGGTAAGGACCGGAGGCGGACATCTGGAAATTCATCTTGACGTACAAAACGGGATCATTCAACACATCCGTATTTTTGGTGATTTTTTCAATATCAGGGAAATATCCGAATTGGAAACAATGCTCACTGGTGTTCCCCATCACGAAGAAAACATCCGCAAAATGCTCAAATCCGTCAATTTATCAGATTACCTGGTAAATATCTCCGAAAATGAATTGATCAGTGTCATGTTTTGACGGATGTTACAGCTATAGATAGATATACGTGGCTTTATAGTTATTTTTAATAAAAAATATTTTTCAGGAACATCCGATGAAGATCAGGAAATTTTGAATTCCATCTTTTTTGTATAAAATCAACCACACATATTATGACACCCCCTGATGAAATACATGCAGTAACCGGAGCATTTGGATTTTCAGGTAAATACATAACCAGGTTATTACTCGATAAAAACAAGAAAGTAATCACTCTTACCAATTCTCCGCAACGAAAAAACGAATTTAACAACCGTATAGCTGTTTTCCCATATAATTTTGATCAACCCGACAAACTAGCAGAAAATTTAAGAGGGGTATCTGTTCTTTATAATACTTATTGGGTCCGTTTTAACCATACTATCTTTCAACATTCCGAAGCGGTCAGGAATACATTAATTCTTTTTGAAGCAGCAAAAAAAGCAGGAGTAAAACGAATTGTACACACCAGTATCACCAATCCTGATGAAAATTCCTCATTGGAATATTTTACCGGAAAAGGAATATTGGAAACAGCACTGGTGAATTCAGGATTGAGTTATGCCATCTTACGACCGGCTGTTTTATTTGGTGATGAAGATATTTTGATCAATAATATTGCATGGATGATCAGAAAATTTCCTGTTTTTGGAACGTTTGGCGATGGCAGCTATAAATTACAACCTATCTTTGTAAAAGATTATGCGGAACTGGCAGTAAAATACGGGGCTGATGATTCCGACCTGATTACAGATGCCATAGGTCCGGAAACATTTACATACCGGGAATTAATCAAAATCATCTCTAAAATCATATTAGGAAAGGAACGTCCGGTATTCTCCATGCCTGATAGCATGGGGTACCTTGTTTCCAGACTGGTCGGATGGCTGATGGGTGATCAGTTGGTTACGAAGGAAGAAATTAAAGGACTAAAAGCAAACCTGTTATATACCCACTCATCTCCCCTGGGAACAAAAAAACTTACAGAATGGATCACCGAACATCGCGATATCGTCGGAAAACGATACGCCAGTGAGTTAAAACGAAGATTGGACAGAACAGCTACCTATTAAAGTTTCATCCTTCCTGCACTGAATTTTGTTCCTCCTTTTTGCCTGGGAATATCTTATGCAACGCTTTTATTATTACCCAGAAAAGCAGCATAAATATAAATATACCTGCCATTCCGACGCCCATAATTTTAAGTGCTGCAAAAAAAGTATCTGTTACCATGACTCATTTTTTGATTATAAAAAGTAAGGAACAAGGGATAATATCAATCCGCCTGCAATAACGGAACCTATTTGTCCTGCCACATTGGCGCTTACAGCGGGCATCAACAGATAATTCGTTTTATCCTCTTCCTGTCCCATACGATGGATCACCCTTGCTGACATGGGAAATGCAGAAATTCCGGCTGCACCTACCATTGGATTGATTTTCAAACGTTCGGGCAGAAAAACATTAAGTATCTTAGCAAAAATGACGCCTCCTGCAGTATCCATAATAAAGGCAATCAAGCCTAGTCCGATGATATAAAGTGTTTTTACATTGATAAACTGTTCGGCAGTCATGGTACATGAAATAGTGATCCCCAGTAAAATGGTTACCAAACTGGCTAATTCGTTTTGTGCTGCCAGGGATAATTTCTGTAAAACGCCACATTCGCGTATCAGATTCCCAAACATCAGGAATCCGATCAATGAAAGTGATGATGGTGCAATAATACCTGCCACTACGGTAATCAGAATGGGAAAAAGGATCAGGGCAATCTTTGATACGGGGGCCGGATCACCTGTCATACGGATTCTACGTTCTCTTTTGCTGGTCAATGCCCTGATCACAGGTGGCTGAATGATAGGAACGAGCGCCATATAAGAATATGCTGCCACGGAAATAGGACCGAGTAGATCCTCTGCAAATTTTGATGCCACATAGATAGAAGTAGGACCATCGGCAGCCCCGATAATTCCGATGGATGCAGCTTCTTTCAGGTCGAAACCGATGAGTGCGGCAAGGCATATCGTGAAAAAGATCCCGAACTGTGCCGCAGCGCCAAACAGCAGCAACAGAGGATTTCTGAAAAGTGCACTGAAATCGATCATGGCACCTACTGCAATAAAAATGAGCAAAGGAAAGATCTCGGTTTTGATTCCTGCCTGAAAAAAAATTGTCAGGGCGCCATCCGGTCCTATAGCCGACGACAAAGGAATATTCACCAGCAACGTACCGAAACCCATCGGAAGAAGTAACGTAGGTTCGTACTTTTTGGCAATTGCCAGGTAAATCAGGATACCCCCAATGGCAAGCATCACTACATGTTTCCATGTAAAGAGAGTCAATGCTCCGAAAAGAGCCGAGAACAAATCAGATTCCATATATCCAGTAGATTAGTTTATACTTGAGTTTAATTATTCTATCACATTCCGATACTGATACTTGCCATATAATCATAAATACCGCTTAGTATTCCTACTATGATTATTCCCGCCGTACATAATATCAGGCTTGTTTTGTTGTACCCGTCTGTACGGATAAATCCCACGGCTTGTTCTTCAGCCTGGTTAATAAACATGGCTTTCACGATCATCAGGTAATAATAGAGGGAGATCACGGTATTGAGCAATGCAATGAACACCAACAGGTATTCGCCGCGGGCTGCGGCTGCAGCAAAAATGAAAAACTTACTGAAAAACCCGGCAAAAGGAGGGATTCCCGCAAGAGAAAAGAGCGCCAGCATCATCACAAAAGCCAGCTTCGGATTGCTTTTATACAAACCGTTGTACGAAGCAATATCCGTCTTTCCCGATTCGTTTTCCACGGCTGTAATGACCCCAAAAATTACCAGATTGGAAAGCAGATACACCAATATATAGTATACTGTAGCTGTCATGCCCTGGGCCGTTCCGCTCATCACACCCAGCATAATATATCCGGCCTGTGATATGGATGAAAAAGCAAAAAAGCGTTTCATATCTTTCTGCCGGATGGCAAAAAGGTTACCCACAACAATGGTGATTACCGTTAAAGCCCACAATATATGATGCCAAACGACCTCGATATTGCCGAACACATGCCATAATGCAAATATCAATGCGAAACAGGCCGCACCTTTCGAAACCACCGAAAGGTATGCTGTAACGCCTGTGGGAGCACCTTCATATACATCGGCTGTCCACAAGTGAAAAGGAACCAGTGAAATCTTGAATGCAAATCCTGCAAAGAAAAAAACAAAACCAAGAATCGTAATGGGGTTGGCTGTAACAAGCCCTTTCAGATCGGCAAAATACATGGTTCCTGTTGCACCATACAGGTACGACAAGCCAAATAACATAATACCCGAAGAAAAGGCTGAAATAAGAATATACTTTGCACCTGCTTCGGCCGATTTTTCCTTGTATTTATTGTATGCGGCAAGACACGCCAGAGGTAACGACATGGTTTCGATACCGATATACAACAGCATGAAATTACCTGCCGACACCATCAGGTAAGCACCCAATAATGTTGCCAGCGTGATCACATAGAACTCACCCTGTTTATGTATATTTTCAGAAGTTTGAAGCCATTGTCCCGACTGCATCAGGACAAACAAAGCCCCTATATTCAGGATATTTTTCATTAGTATGGTCATACCCGTGCAGACGAACATTCCGCCGAAAGCTGTTCCCGTATTTAACGGAAGAAATCCCAACAATGTATGAACGGCAAACAACAAGCAGGCAACAAGCCGGTACCAACGTTTAAAACGGTCTGAAGCGAAAATATCAGCTACCAGTAGGATAACAAACAGAACGATCAGGCTGATTTCCTGTTGCATCAAAGAGAAATTACTGAAATCTATTATCATATTTTTCTTATAATAAGGTCAAATGTTCGATAATCGGCTGCAAACTCTTGCTGATCAAATCATAAGCTCCGGAAGGAAACATACCGAGCAATACGATACCTGCAATCAGTACCACTGCTGAAACCTTCTCATACCATGTAGCATCGGTTAATGTCAGATGACGTGGATCATATACAGGACCGTACAGTATTATCCCTATGGTACGGAGAATATATACTGCCGTGATAACAATAGAGCAGGTTGCTACGATAGTAAGTACCCGGTGAAAAACATCCCCGTGCTGGAAAGAACCCACAAAAATGGTCATTTCCGCCACAAACCCGCTTAATCCGGGTAATCCGAGTGATGCCAGACCTGCAATGACATAACAAACCGAGGCAAAAGGCATGATCTTCATCAATCCGCCCATTTCACGGATATCACGGGTATGCGTCCTACCGTAAATCAGGCCGATCAAAGCAAAGAACAACGCTGTCATTAATCCGTGGGAAAGCATTTGCAATACCGCTCCCGTCATAGCAGTCTGGTTAAGCATCAGGATGGCAAAAAGCACCAGTCCGCAATGGCTTACCGAAGAATAGGCATTGATGTATTTCAAATCGGTCTGCACCACTGCACTGAAAGCGCCATAAACCACGCTAATACCCGTCAGGATAAGGAATATCCACGAAAGTTCACTGGCGGCTTCGGGCATCAAATTGATGGCAACGCGGAAACAGCCGTATCCGCCCAGTTTCATCAATACACCTGCATGAAGCATTGACACGGCGGTAGGAGCCGAAGCATGCCCGTCGGGCGACCAGGTATGAAAGGGAAACAATGCGCCTAAAATACCAAATCCTACGAAAGTAAGCGGAAATATCCAGTATTGGTGTCCGACAGGAATATGCCGGTTGACTAGTTCCATAATATTCATGCTTGAATGTCCGGAAGTATAATATATGCCCAGAATACCGGTAAGGAGCAGGGCCGATCCGGCCATCAGCATCAACGTCAGCTTCATGGCCGAATATTCCTTACGTCCTGTTCCCCAAATCCCGATAAGTAAATACATCGGAATGAGCGCTACTTCATAGAACAGGAACATGGTGAATAAATCGAGAGAAATGAAAAAACCGAATACCCCGACAGATAACAGGCAATACCACATGAAATAGCCACGTGGCATATTCCACGAAGAAAACACACCTGTAAAAACAATGATCGACGAAAGCAAGATCATCAATGTCGAAATACCGTCGACACCCACTGAATAATGAATATTAAGCGGAGCATACCAGACCGTATCGGAAACAAAAAGCATAGCAGCATCGGAAATAGCACGTTCCCTGATAAACAGCACTATCAGCACAAGTGATAGTGCCAGTAGTACAGAAGCGCCTGTAACCATAACCGTCCGCACCTGGCGCATACTACGGCAGGCAAAGAGGATCAACAACATTGCCAGCGGTACAGCTACAAAGAAAGATAGAATGTTCATACCTGTTTATATTTTTATCTTACAAAAACAACACCCATAGGGTAATAATAAGTGTTCCCGCAATAAATACCCACGCATAGAACTGGACATTACCCGATTGAAAACCTTTGATGGACAAGGATAATTGTTGGGTTATCCATCCTATTCCGTTCATGGCGCCGTCAACCACATGTTTGTCGAACCATGCAATAGGTTTGGATATATATCTGAATATTACTTTCCTGGTGATAAACATCCACACCTCATCAATATAGAACTTATGAAGCGCAGCTTTGTAGAAACCTCCCATACGTTCGGCCAGTCGCTTTACTGTTTTTATGTTTCCTTTCATATAAAGCGAAGAGGCCGCAAAAATACCGATTAAAGCAACAGCAATGCCCGAAGCAGCAATCCTCCAGTCAATATGGGCGGTAAAGGGTACATTATCACTACTGATAAATGTTGAAAACGGGATAAAGCCCGTGACACAGGTCAGCAATGCCAGGAACAACAACGGAAGAGACATACTTTTGGGTGATTCGTGGGGAGGATGTTCGTATGTTTTCTCTTTACCCCAGAAAATATTGAAATACAGACGGAACATATAAAATGCCGTCAAACCTGCTACGATCCACAAGGTAACAAACAGTATCTTATCATGGTGGAAAGCCGCCGCCAATATTTCGTCCTTACTGAAAAATCCTGAAAAAGGAGGTATTCCTGCAATGGAAAGACAGGCAATCAGGAAAGTAATATGTGTAATAGGCATATATTTTCGCAATCCACCCATGTTAATCATTTCATTACTGTGGACGGCGTGAATCACCGAACCTGCACCTAAAAACAGCAAGGCTTTGAAAAAGGCATGTGTAAACAGGTGAAACATCGAAGCCATGTAACCCAATCCGTCATGTCCTCCGAAACCCGATACACCCAGGGCCACCATCATATAGGCGATCTGTGATATAGTAGAAAATGCCAGTACCCGCTTGATGTCGGTTTGTGTTACGGCAATGACAGCGGCAAACAATGCGGTAAACGCACCGATATACCCTATCATGGTAAGTACCTCAGGAGCACCGAACATGTATACAGGGAAAAGGCGCGCTACCAGGTATATCCCAGCCACAACCATAGTGGCGGCATGTATCAGTGCTGATACAGGAGTAGGGCCTTCCATAGCATCGGGCAACCAGATATGTAACGGGAACATGGCCGATTTTCCTGCACCTCCCATAAAAATCAATGCCATCGCCCACGAAGCCACAGACAATCCCATGAACGATAATCCCGCAGTAGACTGTACCACGAGCGAAGCATTATCGGCAGTCAGCATTCCAAAATCGAAAGTTCCGGTATAGAACGATAATATCAGTATCCCGATCAGAAAGCCAAGGTCGGCGAAACGGGTTACGATAAATGCTTTTTTCGAAGCTGCCACTGCCTCCGGTTTGGTATAGTAAAATCCGATAAGCAGGTAAGAAGAAACACCCACCAGTTCCCAGAAGATATACATCTGGAAAATATTGGTAGCTACTACCAGCCCTAACATGGAAAAGCTGAACAATGAAAGAAACGAATAATAACGCTGAAAGCCTTTTTCACCTTTCATATAACCGAGACTATATATATGTACCATCAGCGAGACGGTGGTAATAACAACCAGCATCATTACTGATATGGGGTCCAGAAGAATACCAAGGTCTATGTGTAGCATATCTGTAAAGCGGAGCCATTCGACCGAAAAAGGCATCATATCTTCAAAAATGCCGTTGGTTTTTCCTATCCTGAAAAAATAAAGGAAAGCGGCAGCATAAGAGAGTATTGTGGCAATAGCTATTCCAAGCGTACCAACAAGTCCGGCCGTGAGAGGTTTCATTTTGTTCCCTGCCAGACCCAGTAGAATAAACAGGAACAAAGGAATGAATAATATGAATAGAGTAAATTCCATCACGATATGAATGAATTCATTAATGTTTCATCTTATTGATCTGTCGGACACTGATATCCTGCATATTCCTGTAAATATTAATAATAATTGCAATGGCCACTGCAGTTTCGGCAGCAGAAATAGCAATTCCGAAAAGGCTGAAAATCATTCCTTCCATTCCTTCGGGATACAGGTAACGGTTGAAAACGCTGAAGTTGATTTCAACAGAGTTAAGTATCAACTCAATCGATATCAGCACGGCAAGCATATTTTTCCGCGTGATAAAACCATATATTCCTGTAAAGAACATGATACTGCTCAGTATCAGGTAATGCTCCATGGGTATCATAATATATTATATTTCAAAATTTTAATTAAAAACTATCTTAGATATTCAGGGCTGAAAGCCCGCTTTAATTCAGCCCGACGGCAACGCCTCGGGAAAGATGGCAACAAAACAACCTGCGCCCTGCAAGGGCAGGTTAAATCAGTCTGTCCACAAATATTGTTCATTATATTCAATTTCATATTCTTTTAAAAACATCAGGTATTCTCCCTGAAAACTCATCTTTTTATGGTGCTCTTCCTGATTTTCAATATATCGTTTGGTCTTGTCGTGCAATGAAGGGCTCACCGAAAATCCTCCGTAGCCACCCTGCCATGCAAAATTTTCATAATACAGATTAAAAGTCTTAATCCAACGGCTACTGTTTCCTTTTATTTCTTCCACCAATTTTGCCAAAGCAATGTTTTTGGACATGACACACAGGATATGAACATGGTCTTCCGTTCCGTTTATAAGAATAGGGATAGAGTCCTTGTCTTTTATTATCGAGCCTATATATGCGTACAAATCTTTTTTGTTCTCTTTCCGTATTTTTACCGATGTAGTCTTTACATGGTAAATGATATGGACATAAAGCTTTGACAATGATTGTGACATATAATTTGATTTACATATTTAACATCCGAATCTGAACCGTAGCGAAATTGTAACCCGAGGCGACGCTTCGCTTGCCGTCGGGCTGAATTAACCTGCCGCTCCGCGGCATTCTTTTTAGCAAGTCATCCCCTTTCATTTTATATTATAATGAAACATTACATTCTGGTTCGAAGCAACATTGCACCGAGTTTCGACACAATGCTACGTCGTAGTGAGGTGCACGATAGCACCGTAACCAAATTCGTTACAATTAACTATTATTCCCATTTTTTCTTGTGCGTTACCCATTGCTTTATCTTTTCCGTGCTATTAATATCCCGCCGATGATACAGGCCAGCAACAACACGCTTAAAGCTTCAAAAGGGAGCAGGTACTGATATTTTTCAGTACCCATCAGTGCATGGCCGATCGCTTTCATATTGATTTCCTGGTCACCTGTAATCGTTGGATTATCCGAATAGTTAAACTTGAATTTCAAGGTAACAAAGGTGGTGAGGACAATTCCCAGAATTGCAGTGAAAATCCCCAGTACAGATTTCTTCTTATCACCCGGCTCGGGCTCATTGTCTATCACGGGCTTAGTCAGCAATATGGCAAATATGAACAGTATCAGTATCCCGCCTGCATATACCGACAATTGCACTGCTGCAAGAAAATGGTAGTTCAGCAGAAGATATAAACCTGCCGTCCCCATCAGCACAAACAGCAAAAAAGTGGCTGCCCGCAGCATCTTTTTGGAAGTAACCGCCAGTATGGATGATACGGCAATTAATGCGGCAAGCAGATAAAAAACGATTAAATTAGCTGTTTCCATTTCGGTTAATTCTTTTTGATTAATGAGGAACCTTCTCTGTTGAGTCGTTTATCCAGTTTGGAGGAAGTAAACAACGCATGCTCAAAAGCATTACTCCATTCAATGGCATCCTGCGGACAAGTAGAAGTACAAAGCGCACAGAAAGTGCAGCTACCCAGATTGTACATATACCTGTCAAGTATCTTTTTCTCTTTCCCCGTAACCTCATCGGTTTCTTTTTTACTGATCACACGGATGGTCCCGTTGGGACAGTTCATCATACAGATGCCGCAAGCGGTGCATTTATGCTGGTTGTTTTCATTGTGCGGCATGGTGAGCATTCCCCGGAAACGTTCGAAATAAACATATTTCCCCCTGTTTTCGGGATATTGTTCCGTTACCTTCGGCCGTAACATGTTTAGCATAGAAATATACATCCCCTGCAACAAGCGATAAACACCCAATAAGATATTCTTTATATAGCTGAAAAATTTCTTCATGTACGGTCAACTATTTAAGTAATATAAAACAATTAATGTCATATTTTCTGAACGTAATTCATTTGATCAATGCGACTTTAGAAAACAACAAATAGCACTGAGTGCTTAAAATCTATAATACAATACATAATGCCATCAGAATGATGTTAAACAGGCTTATGGGCATCAATATCTTCCATTCGAGGTTCAGAAGCTGATCGATACGCAACCTCGGGAATGACCAGCGTACCCACATCGCAAGGAAAATACAGAAACCCGTTTTCCCTAGAAACCATATCGACGACGGAATGTAATCCATCACCTGGTTGAATGATTCCCATCCGGGTATATGTAAGGGCATCCATCCACCGAGGAACATGGTGGCAGCAATAGCCCCGATAATAAACATGTTCATATATTCGGCAAGATAAAAGAAGCCGAACTGGATACCCGAATATTCAGTATGATAACCTGCCGTCAGTTCCGATTCCGCTTCGGGAAGGTCAAAAGGACCGCGGTTGGTTTCGGCATGTCCGGCAATCAGGTAAATAATAAAAGCAATGAATGCAGGGACATGTCCCTTGAAGATAAACCAGGCATCGGCTTGTTGCTCCACAATCTCCGAGAGCTGCATCGTACCTGAAAGCATCACTATCGTCAGTAACGATAAGCCGCATGAAAGTTCGTAGCTGATCAATTGCGCTCCACTGCGCATGGCACCGATCATGGTATATTTACTATTGCTCGACCATCCGGCAAGAAGGATACCTACTACTCCTATGGACGATACAGCCAGTAAATAGAACACACCTATATTGAAATCGATTACCTGTACACCTCTGGCAAAGGGCAATGCCCCGAAAGTACAAATGGAACCGATAATAACAATGAAGGATGCCAGACGAAAAAGGAATTGGTCTGCACGATTAATATGAATGATTTCTTTCAGCAGGATCTTGATCATATCGGCCCCTGATTGCAGGATACCGAATATTCCTACCCTGTTAGGACCGATACGGCATTGAAAAAAAGCACATATTTTCCGTTCGACATAGATCAGTATCAGGGCAAAAATGGCATATATCAGCATGATAGCAAGTCCGATCAATACGAACTCGACAAACAACGCCCAGCCATCACCCATATTTTGGTGGAGTATATCATCAATCCATCGGATGAAACCTGAAATACCAGACATAAGTAATTTTTATTATTACGCTACGCTCCATGAGAACGTTGCGTTAAGTTGATGATTTTCGATTGATTTGAAATTCGGCAGGGCTGAAGGCCCGTCTTAGTTCAGCCCGATGGCAATGCCTCGGGAAAGATAACGACAGAACAACCTGCGCCCCGAAGGGGTAGGTTAAATTAACGTATTCGGAATTTATTTTCATATAATTGATGTCTTCACTTAACCTGCACTTTAGCTGAGCTTGCCCTTTCAGGGCTGCGGTTCAGCGCGCTGATTTTACTATTATTCCTTTATCCCAAGGCGTTGCTTCGCTTTGCCGTTGGGCTGAATTAACCTGCCGCTTCGCGGCGTGATGTTTCCCTGCATATTTTCCGATTTCAAGAACATTCATTTTCAACTTTCAATTTTTTACCTGTCGATGCATGGTATCACATAATCCAGTGAAGCCCCCATCATAATCAGGTCGGCCACTTTCGATCCTGTAGCAATAGCTTTAAGTGCACCGACCAACACAAGACATGGTGAACGGAATTTCATCCGGTAAGGTGTTTTATCGCCGGTACTGGTAATGTGTACCCCGAATTGACCGCGGGCATTTTCCACCCTCTGGAAATATTCACCTTCTGGAAGGCGGATCACAGCTTTTGTCTTTTCGACGTAAGGTCCTTCAGGAATATTGTCGATCAGCTGTTCGATGATCCGGAGTGACTGCTCGATCTCGTCCAGGCGAATAATATAACGGTCGAATGTAAGTCCGCCGGTACGGATCACCTCCTCGAAATCCGCTTTATCATAAGCCGCATAAGGTTCAATCTTACGGATATCGTTGTGCCATCCCGACGCCCTGCCGGACGGTCCCGTAGCCCCCAGCGAAATGGCTTCTTCCTTATCGAGATAGCCGATACCGCGCATACGTCCGCGTGCTATGGGATTTCCAGTAAAAAGCAGGTGATGTTCCTTCAACATCTTACGCATATAAGGAATAAACTCCTTCACCCGCTTTTGAAAATTTGGGTGGATATCGTTTGCCAGTCCTCCGATCACATTATAATTCACCATGAGTCGGCCACCGGCTGTTTCTTCAAAAATATCCATGACTTTCTCGCGGTCGCGCATACCATATACAAAAGCCGTGATAGAGCCCATGTCCATACACATACTCCCCCACCCCAGCAGATGAGAGGCAATGCGGGTCAGTTCATCGAAAATAGTACGTACATATTGCGCACGTGGTGGCGCTTCAATGCCGAGCGCTTTCTCACAACATAGGCAGACAGCATGCCTGTTCATGGTTCCTGATAGATAATCCAACCGGTCCGTGAGATGTAAGATTTGCGGATAGGTATAGTTCTCACACATTTTTTCAATTCCCCTATGGATATATCCAAAATTAGGATCGATCTTTTTGATGTCCTCTCCTTCGAGCGAAACACGTAAGTGAAGAACTCCGTGCATAGCAGGATGCTGAGGTCCGAAATTGATAATATACTCGTCCTTATCAAACAATTTATGCATACTCTCAATTTCCTCTCCCATATTCAACGTAATTGAAGGTACATCCTCCATTTCCGATAACAATTGGCTCCTTATGGGAATCGGGTTCAGATCGGGATCAGGATCATAATCTTTCCGTAGAGGAAACCCGTTCCAGTCAGCACGTAGGAAAATACGGCGCATATCGGGATGATTGACGAATACGATCCCGAAAAAGTCGTATATCTCTCTTTCATAGACCGAAGCAGACTCCCAAAGGTCGTACACCGAAAATAATTCGGGATTATCCCGTTCGGAAGTACTTGTTTTCAATACCACCAGGTGCAATGGATCTTGCGATTGCGATAAATAGTAGATTACACCGAGCGTATCACCATAATCCATTCCTACCATCTCAACCAGGAAATCATAGTTTTCGTCTTTACGGAGAAAACTTGCGATCTCATATAATTGTTCGAATGGAACAGTAACGGTAAGCCTGCCTTCTTTTTTCTCCGTCACAACAAACGGGAAAGCGGTTAATTTATTTTCAATGGTCTCCATGTTCATCGGTCTCATCCTCTGTCTTAGGTTCACTAATTTGCGGCTGTTCCGGTAACTTGAAAAAGTCCTGGACTTTTATCTTTCTTGCCAGTTGCATCATACCGTACAATATGGCATCCGGACGTGGTGGACAGCCGGGTATGTATACATCTACGGGAATGATCTCGTTCACACCTTTCAGCACATGATACGAACTTTTGAAGGGCCCTCCGCCAATGGCACAACTTCCCACAGCAATCACATATTTGGGTTCTGCCATCTGTTCATACAAACGGGTAAGAACAGGAGCCATTTTATGGACAATGGTTCCACAAACAAATATTACATCTGCCTGACGGGGGCTATTACGCGTCACTTCCCATCCGAAACGTGCAAAATCGGTACGGGCAGCAGCCACACACATAAATTCGATACCACAGCAACTGGTGGCAAAAGTCAGCGGCCACACCGAGTTGGAACGCCCCCAGTTGATAAAATCACTTAGTTTTCCCAGGATAACGTTCACACCGTTTTCCTGCAGTTCTTCCACATATTTTTCGAGGTATTCATTATCATTGAAATCCTCGTATTTCATATTGGGTATCCTGATTTTATTTACTTCCATGTCAACGCTCCCTTTTTCCAGGCATAAGCAAGCCCCAGTGTAAGAATAACCAGAAAAAAAGATACCGACACCAGTCCCTGAGTACCCAGATCCTTCATAATAGTAGCCCATGGGAACAACAGCACGGTTTCCACGTCGAATACAAGGTAGAGGATCGCAAAAAGGTAGTAGCCCACCTTGAATTGCATCCACGAACTTCCGCGAGTCGGTATACCACATTCATAAGCCTGTCCTTTGTGCAGGTTCCAGGAGTGGGGTGCCAGCCATTTGGCAATGATCAATGCCGCTGCCACCAAAAAAACCGCGGAGAGGAAAACAACAAGAAATAAAGTTGAATTACTCATTATATGATTAATTTAATATATAGATAAACATTTCACAACCATATTGGTTCATCATTTTAGGGTTACCTGAGCCTGTTTGTATCTATTACGCCATACCTCGAATACTGCAGGTAACAGGGAAACGAGAATAATGGCAATAACAAGTACACTCAGGTTCTTCTTTACAATTTCCAGTTCCCCAAAAAGAAAACCCGCATACATGAAAATAGAAACCCAGGCAATTCCGCCGATCACATTATAACTCAGGAAACGGGCATAGCCCATTTTACCCATTCCGCCAATAAACGGGGCAAAGGTCCTTACAATAGGAACAAAACGCGCAAGGACAATGGTCTTCCCTCCATGTTTTTCATAGAAATTATGTGTTTTTTGAAGATATGACTGTTTGAATATTTTAGAATCAGGATTGCTAAACAGCTTTTCCCCGAAAAACTTTCCGATAAAATAATTACAGGCATCTCCCAAAATGGCGGCAGTAATCAACAACAGCACCATCAAATGTACATTGATATGGTTGTAACCCACAGCTGCCAGTGTTCCCGCAACAAACAGCAACGAGTCGCCGGGCAGGAAAGGGGTGACCACCAAACCTGTTTCGCAGAAGATCACAAGAAACAGTATGGCGTAGATCCATATACCGTATTGGGCTACTAGTCGAACAAGATGTACATCGAGATGTAAGAATAAATCAATACAATAATTCAAAAATTCTATCATGGGTTTTATAAAACAATAACTGTGTAATGCACAGGGCAAAGACCATTTATTACTTCAGATGACTGGAAATAATTCTCCTGAGAAAGTAATTAAATCAAATGTTCAGCCGCCTCAGTTCACTGAGGACATTTTTATGGTGATGCCCAAAATAAGTATAAAAAATATAGTCTCCGGCGGACTTTTTGATATCTTTGATATCAAATAAATTCCCTCCGAAAAGTTTCTGAGATTTTTTAGAAACTTCCTGATATGTTGTTTTTATGGAAGTACAATGAATAACAGGAACCTCGCATTCCAATTGTATCCAACCGACGTGTGCCGCATCAAAGCGATAGATTTTCATATCCTTAGCGTCAGAAGCCACAGGATAGAGCAACACCTCACCTTCTTCCACTGTTAGTTTTCCTGACAAGAAAGAACTGACATACAAAATAATAGCGATGCTAAAAAAACCAATACTTTTCACGATCAATTGCTTTTCGGCGGCAAAGGTAATACCAATTAATGACTTTTTGTAAAAGAAAACAGGGAAAGATCTTAAATAAAATTCCTATCCTTAAAATATAAAAAATACCATCCTTTTAAGATAAATATTTTCAAAGACTCATATGTCATTTCCGGCCTTTCCAAAAATAATACCTTAAAACTACTGAACCGGATCATCCGGATATATTGTAAAAATTCATTTGTTAAGTATTATTGGATCATTATTCTTATAAATATTTGTTTCTTTTGATTTTTTTTTCTATTTTAGTTGAATGATTTACTTCAAAAAATTGAACTATCTATCTGAATATTTGTGTTTTTCTAAACTATCATACTATGATAAAGTATATATTTAAAGTATTCTGCATCTTTTTGTTCTTTTTTTTCATGTTTTCCATTTCTTTAGATGCGCAGGATTTTCTGGTAACAAAAAGCCTGGATTCGCTCAATTGCAAAATAGGCAAGCTTGAAAATGACCAGTATTATTTAACCTTCTATCAGAATGATAAAAAAACAGAAGGTTATATCCATAAAGATTCTATTCTTTTTTTCAAAAAAAACGTATTCCGAAGCCTTCATAATAACAGGCTCCTTCCATGGTATCCGTTGGTAGATTTTTCTGTAGATGCAGGTATCGCTCATCAATATGGGAAGTTTCAAATCGAGGATGACCTTACCGACAAAAGTAATTTTGCTGCTAGAACAGGGTTGTACGCCAGTGCTGAATTAACATATTATGTAACCAAACTCGTTGGTTACGGTATAAAATACAATTACCGGAGGCTTTTGGACGGTGATCTTTCATACCATTATGTGGGACCGATGATTGCCTTCAGGTTTTGGAATAAAAACAGAAAAAACTACTTCTTTTTTAACGCCTCAGCCGGTTTTGGTAGTATGATACAAAAAAATGCCCCTATTCAATTAGAATTAATACGTCCACGCATAGAAATGCATGCCAATATATTTGCCGGCGACCTTTCGGCAGGATATAATTTGAGATTATCTCCAATGGTATCTATGCGTTTGAAATTATCCGGCACCTTTGGGAAATCTAATTTTATCA
>JAISOY010000220.1 GCA_031275285.1 Bacteroidales bacterium
GATCGTAACAGCTCCATCCATCATTATCATGGGGCTTGTAGTGGCAAAGCTTCATTTTGGGGAGGATGTTGCCGCCCAGGTTTTTTATATGCAAAAATTATGTTGTATCCTGGGAATTACCTTGATGGCACAGATCTTCTTCGGCCACCGGCTTCCCCTGGTAGTCGGCCCTGCATCTGTTTTACTGATCGGGATACTCGCTTCTGCAGCTTCCGACATATCAGCTATCTATACAGGTATTCTGATCGGTGGAGTATTCATTACCGTAATTGCAGTTAGTGGATTATTGACTCATTTCCGCAAGATTTTTACCCCGCGGGTCATTTCGGTAATCATGCTGTTAATTCCCGTCACATTGGCTCCTACCATTCTTAAATTAGGCTTTGCCAATGACCGTAATACTGCTTTTAATCTTGCATTTATCCTGCTAATACCTCTGATTCTGGTATTTGTCAATAAAATACTGAAAGGAGCCTGGAAATCAACCACGCTGATATGGGGGATCCTTGCCGGAAGTTTATTGGTATATTGGTATGACGGCCTTCCTGATACCGGAATGATCTCTACCAATAGTAGTCCTGATTCCCTGTTCATTGGCTTTCAATTTGATTGGGGCGTTACGCTTTCCTTCTTATTTTGTTCAGTGGCCCTTATCATCAATGAGGTAAGCTCCATACAAGCCGTTGGCCAGATGTTACATGCACCCGATATGAAGAAACGGAATAAATGGGGAGTAGCCATCACAGGTTTATCGAACATTTTATCCGGATCAATGGGTGTAATCGGTTCCATTGATTATTCTTCAAGTGTCGGAATCATTTCTTCCACCCGGGGAGCCTCCCGTTTTCCATTTGTTCCTACCGCAATCCTTTTAATTATATGCTCGTTTTTCCCTGATCTTGTGAAAATGCTATTGAGTATTCCCGACCTGGTCATGGGAACGGTGATGCTTTATGTCATGGTTTCACAATTTTCCGCCGGAATGCAAATGATAACGACCAATCATGCGGTTCGGCATTTCGAAGACGGAGCCATCATCGGCCTGCCTGTCATGGCAGCACTGTTGATCTCATTTATTCCCGGAGAAGTAATGATGGAAATACCGGCCTTAATCCGTCCCATTTGTGGAAATGGTTTTGTTATGGGCGTGATCATTGTTTTATTGATGGAACATTTATTATCTGATAAAAGGGACACAAAGGCTTTAAAGCCCTGATAGAAAGGAAGCCAAGCATTTAATTTAATTCGTCATCTTAAAATTAGAATGTTAAATTTAAACAACTTCTTATGAGATTTATGAAAAAATTGACTAAAATGTTAAAAATAGTTTTCTTGATTAAACTTATCATTGCACAACGTAATCAAAATGCATTGAAAATTACATGTTTGACAATAATTATATTCTTAATAGAAGGCTGTCATTCAAATATTCAGGATTTGAAGCAGAAATATTCTACGGAAGTTATTAATTACTTTTACGAAACCGTTTTTTTTCAAGACAATACCGGAAAAATAGATAAAGTTAACAAATGGGATAAAGACATATACGCATACGTATCTGGGAATTTTTCTACGAACGACATGACGAATATAAAAACTATTATTTCTCAATTGGATTCGCTATTGCCCATCAATATGTATTTGACTTCCGATAGTTCCTTAGCAAATTTATTCGTTTACTTTGGCGACTATCCCTATTTAGAAGAAAAAATAAATATTCAAATTGATGATTATGAGCCATTTGTTGGAATGGGAGTTTTTAGGGGTAATCCTTATATTGAATCGGCGGTAGTAGGATTTGCCAATAATGCAAAAAGGTACAAAAGACTCGGCAAGACAGATAGTACTAAGCTTAGACATGCTATTATCTTAGAGGAACTAACTCAATGTTTGGGTATAATTGGTGATAGTTTTCATTATCCCAATAGTGCCTTTTTTGAAGGGGGTATTTTGGTGCCAAGTCTTAGTGTTGTTGATAAAGGTGTGCTCACACTCCTATATGAAACCTCAATTACCTCCCAATATTCAAGATTACAGTTTGAAAAGGACTTTGGTGACGTACTTCATCACATTAATGCTCCTCAAAAAATAGCAGACTATGTTTTAGCTAATAATATTCAATTGCATCTCCTTGAATATATTCGTGAAAAATGTTTTCATGACAGTATATTGATTAAATGTCCATCAGAAATACACATTAGCTTAAAAGGTGATTTTTCTCAAGAAGACTCTGTATTTTGCAGAAACGTTGTAACCCTTTTCAATTCTGTAAGTAATTATTTTCAATTAGTATTTGCAGATAATATTGCCCACGAAGTCCCGGGTATTAATATTTGTTATGAATACAATAACAAGAGAAATACCACAGTGGAGAGACAAATGATTACTGATAACATGATGTTTCCAAGACGACTCAAAGGTGAAATTAAAGCTACTTATAGGATACAGGATGCTCAAAAAATAAATAGACTCATATTCAATTCCATATACAAATTATTGGGGTTTGATAGTAATAATGCTGATGATATCTTGAAACTTGATACACTGGGCAATATTTCATTTAAACCTGATTACAAAGAGATGTTGAAACTTATTTACGAACCTGTTTTTTATAGTGGATTAACTATCAAGGAATTTGACAAAGCAATTGAAATTTTAAAAACAAAAGGATATAACAAACAAAAAGATATAACAATGAATAGTAAAACAAAATGATCCATTTCTCCGTTATATATATTTCTTCATAACCTTTATAATATTGGCCGTTCGTATCTTCATACCATTTTTTATGCTGTTGGTTTGCCTGACGGGTAGATCCCAGGAAATAAGTCATCAATATTCTTTTCATTCACAGATTATTGCAGACAGCACCGGTGTAGGTGTTCCCAACTGTCATATCATCAACAAGACACAACGTATTGGAACCGTGGGCGACCAGAACGGTTTTTTCAGGATCACTGCAGAAATAGGCGACAGTCTCACTTTCAGTTCCATTGGTTTTGAAAAACTAAGTATGGCTGTAGCTGATTCTATGTACACCAACGACCGGGTTATCCGGCTAAAACATACCACTTACACATTGAGTGAAGCCGAAGTGATAAAGGTAAATTTTGACATACCTGTACCATCCAGATATGAGATTTCCCGGTCACCACTGCCGAATCAAGGAGGGTTCAACCTCCTTCCGACAGAAATTAGTCCGATCTCATTTTTCTACAAGCGTTTCAGCAAGGAAGAAAAACGGAAAAGGCATTATCGAAAAATTACGGAAGGCTCGGACGATCAGTCCATTATTATGGAAAAATACAACGGAACCATCGTATCCAGGCTTACAGGACTGGAAGATGAAGAGTTGATAGAATTTATGTCATATTGTGCTTTTTCAAAAGAATTCCTGCGCAATATGTCATCTGAAACCATCCGCCGTAACATCCTTAAAAAATTCGAGGAGTACAAGAACCGGTAATGACACATGGGCCTCCGGAACGACCTTAAATTCCAAATTCCTTGTTGATTAAAAAAGTTCATCTAAAAGCTATTTTTAGAGCGGAACCGAGCTTGTTTTACAAAAACTTGCGTTCGGCTTAACTTGTAATTAACCTGTTACCTAAGGATAAAGATTAATTATGCACCAAATAAGCATAATATCACTTTCCATGCGCAATGTGGCCGGGCAATTTTGCCCGTAAATAATTGCTGCAGGCACCTTACCGACGCTAAGCTGTCTGAGCAAAGCCGTTAGGCGAACGGCGAAGCCCTCACGACCGGAGGGAGTAACCGAGTTCTTAGCGTCAAGCCGTTTTTGATTCTTTTTGCGGCATCAACTTAGGCAAAGCCGTTCTCATGACCGAAGGGAATAAAAAGAATGAAGAATCAATCACTTACGGTATTTCGATGAACATTGCTTACGTCGAATTCATATGTAATTGACTTCGTCGAGCTAAAGGCTAAGCCGTTATTTTGGACTTTTGAACAGCCCCTTTTACTCCTTTTCTTTCCAGTTTTTTTCTATCTCTTCCAGCGATTTACCGGTAGTTTCAGGAACCAGTTTCCATACGATCAGTATGTACGGGATACACATGATGCCGAACAACCAGAATACCCCTGCAGGGGACAGGTTTTTCATCAGCCAGGGTGTCAACTGACCGATCAGGAAAGTCCCGATCCACAAGGAGAATCCGGCGATAGACATGGCCGCCCCGCGTACCCGTGCCGGATACATTTCCGACAACAACACCCAGATTACCATACAGATAGATATAGCACAACTGAAAATATAAATAATGATCAGGATCAGTAAGGAAACGGGAGGTAACATCATACCCTGCTTATTGAGTGTAAAATACATACCGATCAGGAATAACGATATGATCATTCCCGAAACACCCCAATAAACCAGCTTTTTACGCCCTATGCGGTCGATCAGCCACATACCGATCAGGGTAGCGCCGACATTCACAGCGCCCACCACTACCTGGTACAGGAGGGAATCTCCTTCCGATAATCCGGTCTGTTCAAAAATGGAAGGTCCGTAATACAATACGGCATTAACACCCATGAATTGGCCGAGTATGGCCAGACATACGCCAATGATCAGTGCCAGACGGAACCTGGGTTGGAACAATAATTTCCAGTCTGATTTTATCTCACTTGAAATCACCCTCTTCAATTCCCGTACCTGCCCGGATGCATTTTCTTCACCATAAGTACGCGACATGATCTGCAAAGCATCAGATTCTTTACCTTTTATCACCAGCCACCTGGGACTTTCCGGAATAAAGAACAGAACGATAAAGAACAGTAGTGCAGGAACCGTCTCCATACCCAACATGGCTCTCCAGTATTCATCAATGAATATTTTATCCCAGAGCGTTCCGTCTATTATGGAGACACTCAATGCATGGTCGAGTATGGCATAGTTGACAAGGTATGCCCCTAAAAAGCCAACTGTTATGGCCAACTGGTATAACGAAACCAATGTTCCGCGATATTTGGCCACAGCAATTTCAGAAATATACAGGGGCGAGATAATCGATGCCACACCGATACCTATACCTCCTATGATACGGTATACCACCAACTGCAAATAACTGGCAGAGAACATGCACCCGATAGCGGACAATGAAAATAAAATAGCCGAAAGGAACAGTACAGGCCTGCGTCCCAACCGGTCGCTCATTCGTCCGGCCATAGCAACACCAAAGATCGAACCGATCAATGCACAGCCAACATACCACCCGGTTTTTACTTCGTCTAATCCGAACTGGATGGATACACTTTTGATCGTTCCGGATATCACTGCCGTATCATATCCGAACAAAAATCCTCCTAATGCGGCCACTGCCGAAAGAAAGATCACGTAAGCTATATTTTCTTTGTTTTTCATGTGTATATATTTAAAGTTCAAAATTCAAGGTTCAAGATTTTCGTTTTTATTCAATTTTGAATCTTGAATTTTAAATCTTGAATCTATTTAGTTTGCTCATCCAGGTATTGAATACATTTCCGGATATCCGGTACCGAATTATCCCAGTTATACTCGTATTCAATAGACATTAGTCCTTTGAATTTATTGTTTTTCAGCACTTCCAACATATCTGCCACATTGCAGATACCAGTTCCCCAGATAACATCATGCTGTTCCGCTTCTCCTTCTTCCGGGGCCTTGATATCTTTGAAATGAAGAGACTTCAGGCGGTTACCGACCTGTTGCAGGGCTTTAACGGGATCAATTCCTTCGCGCTTCCAATGTCCGACATCAGCACATACACCCATTCTTTTGCTTCTTCCTTCCAGAGCTTTCATCAACAGATCAGGACTCCAGTAATGGGAGGGTTGCGGATGATTATGGATCGCCACATCGATCTTATGTTGTTCAGCCAGTTTTTCCACAATATCCATATGTTCTGGATTGGGCTCGCAGGTGATGATTTCGATCCCCATCGACCCGGCAAATTCAAACAGCTGGGTCCATTCCGCTTCATCATTACAGATCACTACCCCGCTGGCAATAATTTTCACGTTCTTCGATTTGGACAGCTCAAGGACCTTCTTCTGCACTTCTTTATCCATCTTATAGTCCATGGTCTGGTCTCCGAATCCCTGACCCAGCCTTTGCCCGTAATAGACTTCGACATAATTCAATCCAAGGGATTGCAGTTTATCCAGGGTCTCCACAAAGCTAAACCGGTGGAAAGTATATGATTGCGCACCCAGCTTCCAGTCATAACCGGATTTTGAAGTACAGGATGAACCAATTACAGCCCATGCTACCAGTAAAACAAATAAATTCAGTGTTTTCATATGTAAAAAAATTGAGAATTGAGAATTGAAAGTTGAGAATTATTTTTTCATTTACTATGGTGTAAATTATTAACTTACATTTCGATTCATACACTTTGACGGGTTTCGCTCATGAGAGTTTTATATTATTTAAATTTAAGGTTCCGGTACATTATATAATTGATGATCAAATATTGATAATTAATTTGGTATTTCATTCTCCATTTTCAATTATTCACTATGTTCATGAGACCGCTGTCGCTAAGTTTTCCATTCTCTATTACTTATTTATCCGGCCACCGGGTCTCTATCCCCTGCGACCGTATTAAATTCTGGAAATCTTCCAGTAGATCTTTCCGTTCACGGATATTCCGCGGAACGGTCTTTTTTTGCAGGGCATAATGTACCAGCATCCCTACGGCCTCACCAATACCCCACTCTACCGGGTGTAAACGGTAACAACCGTTGGTAATATGTGTGGTACCGATGTTTTTATTGGCCGGCAATAAATTATCGATGGTATGCGGTAACAAAGCGCCAAGTGGTATCTGAAAAGGCAATGACGGGAAATCGATATAATTGTTTCCCCGGCTACTGGGATGCAGGTCGATATGGTAATAACCTACGCCCACGCTGTCATAAAAATCAGCCGCTTTGTCCTTTCCGGAAACAAGCGCCCTATTTTCTTTGCCTACATGTTCTTCCAATACGGTAAACAGGGTTTCCGCACGCCTTGATTCGCGGACATACGGATATTTGGCCAATCCGTCTTCCGTCCCCATGATATCGGGACGTAAACGTAATCCCGGCCAGCCCTGTCCTCCATCGGGACGGGGCACCTCTGTCTGCAGCCAGTAAAACAACGAGAGGCTTAACTGTTTTGCCCGGTCGACATGCCGGTTGAACTCTTTTTCGGACCCGTCAAGATTCCCGAGCACATAATCATTCTGCGGCCAGTTGACAATAGTGATATCTCCCGGGTAAGCGCCTTGCCTGAAATTTTTCCTGTCAATGATCCTGCGGTAATTCCAAAGATTCAAGACATTGCCTGTAGGGATTCCTTCAGGGTGAAATCCAAGGGTCACCGGTTGTAAGGTAGACGGTTGGGAATAGCTCAGACTGAGTAATTTTCCCGGCCACGGCGGTTGCATAGCAGGAATAAAATTACGCCAGAAATCATATTCTTTAGGTTGATCGATTGTATGATCGGCTCCCTTTTCATAATCCATGGCAAAACACATCGTGAATGCCTGTTGATC
>JAISOY010000221.1 GCA_031275285.1 Bacteroidales bacterium
TACTGAGCAATATTATTCTCTGCAAGGCATTGGTAATGCACCGGGATCTCGTGTATGCCTACGTCGTTGATTAATAACAAAATATAGCTTTTGTAATTGCCTGTTTCAAGAGGTAGGCATGATTTATTGATGGTGAATTTCAGGGATGCTTTTCCTTCTTTAAATGTGCCTTTCATATATCTCATCTTGACCCATTTCGGGAGATGTCCTATGGAATATTCTGCATTACCTGCATGGGCGACTGTAACCGAATATTCATAATAATCCGTTGAAATTTCTAAATGTATTTCGTTAGGATCCTTGGTTATTCTCGGTTCCCTGTTTTTTACATTATCCAGGAATTCATCACTACATCCTGTGATCAGGAAAACAAAACATAGGAAGATAATATTTTTCATAACACTTGTTATTTATTTGAAGAATATTGAGATGCGCCTCGGACATTTGCAAGCAAGCTTGTAATGCCTCTCGGCTTTCGTTATATTTTAAAGATGCAACCTTAAACCGACATAAATATCAATGTGTGAGACATTTCTTTTATCATCACCTTTAAATGTGATACTTTGTTTTGGCTCTCTTCCTCTTTTAACGGATAACTTATTAAATTTGGAAATAAAACAATCCGTTCCAAAAGAAACAGATAACCATGATGTTAGGAAATATTCAATTCCCAGTTCAATATTTCCACCAACGGAACTTCCTGTAGATAAAGTATTTTCAGTAAAATACTGGCTACTTAAATCTGTTTCAAATTCATTGCGGTAATGAGTATACCCAATGGATATGGCAGTATGAAGGAATAATGCCTTGGTATGTACTAAAGGAAATTTTAAAAATGCTGATGCACCGATATAATTAATATATAACCTATTGATGACATCGGTACTGACAATACCGATACCGTCTGTGGAATTAAAGGAGATGAAATCTTCATCGCAATTTGATAAAAAGGAATATTTTATACCAATTCCCCATTTATTGGAGAACATCCTGTGTGCATCTGTTGAAAAAGTGAAACATTTTCTGCTTTGTTTGAAAAAATCGGTTAAAGCGTTATTTTCCAGTTCTTCAGGAATAAGTTCTATTTCATAATACCCGGATTTAGCAAACATGAAACTAATGGAATTCTGGATACCTAATCTCCATTTTTTTTGTTTTATCTGATAGATCTTGTCGTCAGTAAAGGATTCGTTTTTTGAGGACATAATACTATCCTGTGCATATAACCCAGACATGCACCATATAATACAGGCAGTCAAAAAAAGATAATTCTTCAAGCGTTCGTGTCTGTTATGTTTCTGATGTGTGTTTTTCTATCAAAAAACTTGATTTGAAAAACATTACAAAGATAATGGTATTTTTTCATATTCTGTATTTTTTTTATTTTCAGGATATCTTTGCTCATCTTCTTATTTTTATTTATTCTTAATAAGAATTATCTTCTTTTTCTCTACCTTTGCAGTACATTATCAGGATGGAGAGTATCCGATAATGCTAACAAAACTTTTATTTATGCATTTATCTGATTTACACACAGGCGAAAAAGCCATTATAGTCAAGGTAAGAGGAAGGGGGTCGTTTCGTAAACGCATCATGGATATGGGATTCATTAAAGGGCAGGAGGTAGAAGTGATCCTTAATGCTCCATTGGAAGATCCTATTAAATATAAAGTGATGGATTATGAAGTATCACTCCGTAGGAGCGAAGCCAAACTTGTAGATATTGTAGTTGAAGCTGCTTCTGATGGAAAGCCCTGTATCGGAAAAGGATGTGGAACCATTACAGAGCAGGTGCATCGTGAATTCCAGGCCAATACCAAAACTATTCATGTGGCCTTGGTGGGTAATCCGAATGCAGGAAAAACATCACTATTCAATGTAGCATCGGGTGCACATGAGCATGTGGGTAATTATAGCGGTGTAACCGTAGGAGTAAAAGAAGGTCATTTTAAGCATAAAGGATATACTTTCAAAATTGTTGATCTTCCCGGTACTTATTCTCTTTCATCTTATTCTCCTGAAGAAATTTATGTTCGTCGTTATTTGACTGAACAATCGCCTGATATTGTGGTGAACGTGGTAGCGGCATCGAACCTGGAACGTAACCTGTATCTCACCACCCAGCTTATAGATATGGATACATATATGGTCGTGGCGCTTAACATGTATGACGAATTAGAAGCAAGCGGGAATAAACTGGATTATCAAATGCTGGGTAAGATGATAGGGGCTCCCATTATACCTACTGTATCTACCCGTGGTAAAGGAATTGTAGAGTTGTTTGATTGTATCATAGAAGCTTATGAACGCAGGGAGCCTTATATGAGGCATATCCATATCAATTATGGGGAGATATTGGAAGATAGTATTTCTAAAGTCCGTAAGGAGCTGAAAATGAAAACGGATATCGGAAAAAATTATTCCAAACGATATCTATCTGTAACCCTTCTGGAAAAAGACAAGGAAACTGAACGGATTATCCGGTCCGAATCGGAACCATCATGTAAGGAGGTTTTTGAGGTACGTGATGCGGAAGTACAACAGATTGAGAGCATGTTGAAGGAAGATAGTGAATCCGCTTTTACCAACGCCCGTTATGGTTTTATTGCAGGAGCACTAAAAGAAACTTATGTTGAAAATCCTGAAAAACAAAAAAATATCACTGAATTGATCGATCCCATTGTTACGAATAAGTATTTTGGTTATCCGATCTTTTTGATTTTTATGTGGATCATGTTTGCCGGGACATTCTGGTTGGGAGCATATCCACAGGAATGGATAGAAATGGGTGTCGGTTGGCTGGGAGATTTTATCGGTAGTTATATGGCTGAAGGTTCCCTGAAAGACCTGATTATTGACGGAATTATAGGAGGAGTAGGAGGGGTGATCGTTTTCTTACCCAACATCATGATCTTGTATTTATTTATTTCCGTACTGGAAGATTCCGGTTATATGGCTCGTGCAGCTTTTATCATGGATAAGGTAATGCACAAGATGGGATTACATGGAAAGTCGTTTATCCCGTTGATCATGGGCTTTGGCTGTAACGTTCCTGCAATTATGTCCACACGTACTATTGAGAGTCGGAACAGCAGGATGATCACGATGCTGATCAATCCACTGATGTCCTGTAGCGCCCGTTTACCGGTATATATTTTATTGGTAGGTGCTTTTTTCCCGGATCATCCGGGACTGATGATGCTGATCCTTTATACATCCGGAATAATTTTGGCAGTGATCATGTCCAAGTTATTCAAACGATTCCTTTTCCGTAAGGAAGATGTTCCTTTTGTTATGGAACTGCCGCCATATCGGCAACCTACCTTTATTTCTGTTTTTCGCCACATGTGGCAAAAGGCATGGCAATATCTGCGGAAAATGGGAGGGATTATTTTAATTGCTTCTATTGTTATTTGGTTTTTAGGTTATTTTCCACGGAATACGGAGTCGATGGTACATTATGACCAGCTTATAGAACAAGCTTCAGGTAATGAAGAAGAAGTTGCCCAATTGGAACAGAAACAAAAAATGCTTCATCAGGAAGAATCATATATTGGCCGGATCGGGAAATTTATTGAACCGGTGCTCCGTCCGATCGGTTTTGACTGGAAGACCAGTGTAGCGCTATTAAGTGGAATGGCCGCCAAAGAAGTAGTTGTCAGCACAATGGGAGTTCTTTACTCAGGAGATGAGGAGGCGCATGAATTACCGGAAAAACTGAAGTCTGCCCAACGTTCGGACGGAACTCCGGCATTTACCCCTTTAATAGCACTATGCCTGATGCTCTTTGTCTTGATTTATTTTCCATGTATTGCTACGATTATAGCTATAAAAAATGAATCCGGATCGTGGAAATGGGGACTTTTTGCCATTTTTTATACCACAGTGCTGGCATGGATGGTTTCATTTATGGTATTCAAAATCGGAACTTTGCTCGGTTTTTAGTTGAAAATATCATTGTATACTTAACGATTATCCTTACCTTTGTGAGGATAAAATGCCATTACAGTGATCATTGCAGTAGATTTTGACGGGACCATAGTCGAAGATAAATATCCCGGAATCGGTAAAGAAAAACGATTTGCTTTTATGACCCTAAAAGATTTACAAAAACAGGGACATCGGTTAATTTTATGGACTTATCGATCAGGAAGGTCTTTAGAAGACGCTGTAGAATTCTGCCGTAAGAATGGAATAGAATTTTATGCGGTAAACCGCAGTTATCCGGAAGAAAAAATGGATGAATCTCAGGTCAGTCGTAAAATACATGCGGATGTTTTCATTGATGACCGCAATATAGGTGGCTTTATCGGATGGGGAGAAGTATGGCAGATGCTGAATCAAGAAACTTCCAGGGAAAATACTTCCGGTAAGAAATGGTTGAATTTCAGAAAAAAATCATGATATGTTAAAAGTTAAATTGGCTTTTTTCCTTTGTTGTTTTGCTTTTTCATCCTGGTCGTGTAACGGCGGGGGAAATTCCAAGAATACTTCGGATAAAAAGACTTCTCCGACTGTTCAAAGTAAATCTTCCCGTTCACGTCAAGCTGAAATTGTTTCGCCTAAAAACAATGAACGATTTCCTTTAACTTCGGATATAATACTTTCTTTGAAGCCTAAAAATGAAAATACCACTGTGGATTCCATACGATGGTTCATTGATGGTAAATGGATAGTGACAATTCCGACATTTAAAGATCATACATGGAATACCTCAGGGCAAACCACCGGGACACACCGTATAGAAGCCGTAGCATATTATCCCGGCGGGCAACGTGAAATAATTCCAACCAGTATATTATTGCTGGCAAGCAAGGCTCCCAAACCATACACTTATAAAATCATCAAAACTTATCCACATGACATAAAGGCTTATACGCAGGGATTGCTTTTTGATGATGGTTTTCTTTATGAAAGTACAGGATTGAAAGGTTTATCTTCACTGAGAAAGGTTGATCTCACTACCGGTGAGGTTTTGCAGGTAATGAACATTCCTCCTGATATGTTTGGCGAAGGTCTGGCCCTGGTGGATGATCGCCTGGTACAAATCACTTATAAGGATCAGGTTGCATTTGTATATAATAAGAGTGACTTTAAATTGTTGAATAAAATCACATACCCGATGCGCGAAGGGTGGGGGATAGTCTATGATGGGGTGAATCTTCTCATGACGGATGGTTCTGCTAATTTATATTTCCTGGATAAGAATTATTTGACAGAAATCCGGCGTATAGAAATATGCGATCACAACGGGCCTGTTGTGCATTTAAACGAACTGGAATACATAAATGGTGAGTTATGGGCCAATGTGTATCTGAAAGATGAAATTTTGCGTATAAATCCAACTACAGGTGAAGTTACAGGACGAATTGATATGAGAGGACTATTAAAGGCAAGTGACCAGCATGCGGCTATTGATGTTCTGAATGGAATAGCTTATGATCGGGATAGCGGGAAAATTTATGTTACCGGGAAAAACTGGCCGAAATTATTTGAGATACAAGTGATCGAAAAGTAGATTATTAATTTTTAAACCCGTGACCGGACACGTGGTTTATTTATTTTTATGGACTTCATTGTTCTCTTGGTAGTTGCTCCAACAGGTTTTTAAATTCACAGCCGGCACATCCTTCACATTTGTTCAATGGCTGTTTCCTTAGAAAAAATCGATACAATTTGTAACACAACCATATAGCGGTTAATGATCCGATAATGTATGTGATAATATCCTGTAACATGGAATTCTGCGTTTAACTTATCTCTTTGTTAGAAAAAATGTAATTTTAATTGCTTATGTATAGGTTTATATACGGATCTGAATAGAAAATGTTACATAAATTAATGTGAATTATTTCAAAGTTTTATACTCTTTGGAAGCGTATCTATCAAAATTGTCTGATGGTAAACAAACAATTTATTTATCTTTGCAGATGTTGTTCGTAACGTTTGCCATTCGTTTTCAACAACCAAATGTATTCATGAAACATGAAATTACTCTATCATCTCGGAAAATATTATATATTGGTTGGGAAAGTTTTCTCAAAGCCTGAAAAAGTTTCTATTTATTACCGTAGGGTACTTAAGGAAATAGAATTATTAGGGGTAAATTCTTTAGGCATCGTTGCCCTGGTATCCGTATTCATTGGAGCGGTAATTACCATGCAAACCGCCTATAATATAGAAAACCCGTTTATTCCGAAATACCTGATCGGATTAATGGCCCGTGACACCATGATGCTGGAGTTTGCTTCTACCATGATCGCACTGATTCTTGCCGGAAAAGTCGGTTCAAGTATTTCTTCGGAAATTGGCACCATGCGTGTGACAGAACAAATCGATGCCCTTGAAATTATGGGGGTTAATTCGGCTTGTTACCTGATACTTCCTAAAATTATTGCCAATGTTTTCTTTTTTCCAATACTGACAATTTTAAGTATGGTCATTGGCATATGGGGAGGTTGGCTGATATGTGTCCTGCTGAATATTATTACCCCTGAGAATTATATCCTGGGGATAAGGTATGCCTTTATCCCTTATTATATTTTCTATTCATGTGTCAAGATGGTATTATATGCGTTCATCATTTCTACTGTGCCTGCCTATCATGGTTATTATGTTGAAGGTGGATCACTTGAAGTCGGGAAAGCCAGTACCCGATCTGTTGTTTATTGCAGCGTATTGATACTTTCGGTTGATTTAATCATTACCCAAATGTTACTATCATGATAGAAGTAAAAGATGTTGTGGTACGATTCGGAGAAAAGACAGTCCTGGATCATGTATCTACTTATTTTGATAGGGGTAAGACCAATCTGGTCATTGGGCGGAGCGGATCAGGTAAAACCGTATTGTTAAAGTCCATTGTCGGGCTTGTGGATATTACTGAAGGAGAGATCTTATATGATCAGGTGGTTTTTAACCAACTGGATTTTACGGGGCAGAAAGAGATACGGAAACAGATCGGTATGATTTTCCAGGGAAGTGCATTGTTCGATTTTCTGAATGTTGAGAAAAATGTCATGTTTCCATTGGATATGTTTACCAATATGAGTATCCGTGAAAAACGTAATCGTGTAAATTTCTGTCTAAACAGGGTAAATCTTGAAAAAGTAAATAAATTATCCCCATCGGAATTGAGTGGTGGAATGAAAAAGCGTGTAGCCATTGCCCGTGCGATTGCCCTTAACCCAAAATATCTTTTATGTGATGAGCCTAATTCCGGACTTGATCCGCAAACAGCAATTGTCATTGATAACCTGATTAAGGAGATTACAGAGGAGTTTAACATGACCACCATCATTAATACCCATGACATGAATTCAGTGCTGGAAATCGGAGATAAGGTGACTTTTATTTATGAAGGGCACATAGAGTGGGAGGGTAGTAAAGATGATATATTAAGTTCCCGGAATAAACATCTGGATGATTTTGTATTCGCTTCCGAATTAGGTAAAAAAATAAAAAAGGCTGCAGAAGCTCCGCAACCACCAGAAGGAAATAAATAAAAATTATACTGCGAAAGCGTCTGTGATGGGTGCGAACATGACACCGCAGCAAAGGCAGTAACATAATGATGGTTTTTCTTTTCTTTCTTTCGGAGAAAGTATTTTTGCCAGTAATTCCTGGGCATAATTATTGTATTCAAAATGTATTTCCTTACACCCGCATTCGGGGCATTCAATGATTGATTTTTCCTGATTTTCAAAATTACTCATGTTTATTTTGGTATTTATTTACCATACAAAAATAAACATGCAGTGTAACGATAAGGTTAAGTATATATTATCTAATCTTTAAATAATTGAACAGCCTGGAATACTCATTCCAGGCTGTTCAATTATTTAAAGAAACAAATGTAAGTGTTTTTGGTTTTGATTTAATGCAGGAAAGAATATGCTGCAAAAACCTTAGCATTTTTTCAGGGATGATATCATCCCCTGCTTTCCATACTGCTGGCATCAGGATTAAGAAATTCAATGGCTTTCTTAACCTCCTGGTCACTTACTCCGCTATCTTTCGATCCCCTGTTTTCCTCAGGTTCTTCATCCATGATCATTTTTTTTGTTTCTTCTACAATACAATCAATATTTTGATGTACTTTCCCATTGTCTTTGTTTTCTTCGTTCTTCATGGTTAAATATTTAATGTTATTTAATAATTTCCCGGTTTTCCGCCCTCTTAATATCCTTTTTCAGGTATTCCCAAATACCTGTTCTTTCTTCTTGTCCCGGATTCAGGTTCATTTCCACTAATATTTGATCTATGGTATGAATCATGTGAATATCAAATGTATCTTCATCAAAATCTTTTAAGTTCTCACTGATCTTTACAATTGCTTCTGATCCCTTTTCCGGCATTTTATCAGGGATATGAACCTTTTCTCGAAAACGTTTTTTGATGTCATTTAAAACATTGCTGGTGATCTTTATTTCGTTATTTTCCATGGTACATTAAAAAGATTGTGTTAATGATGCAAAATTAAGATAAAAACGGATAATTTTCACATTTAATGTCGACTCAAACCTGAAATCCGGATTTGTCAGGCCTGTTCAATGTTATTTCAGCCAAATCATATAGCTTTTTTGGGCGTTATCAGCTATTATTACAAATATTATGCATCCCAACAATATCAATTCATATTTCCGGCTTTCTAAGCCTATATTGATAATTAGGAAATCTGAAAATAAGCAAGAATATTATATTAATAATAAAAATAAATTATCTTTGACCTATATTATTTATCAGTTAAGTTTTTATTGAAAGTTTTTGAGTTTTTATACCTTACTGCTGTTTTTAAGTTATATTTTCCCACACTTCTTTTTATAAACGCTCAACACAAATCATTTTTTATGAATATTTTTATTTCGAATCTTAATTTTAAGGTTCAGAGCGAAGATTTAAATGAAATTTTTGCGGAATATGGCAATGTTACATCAGCCAAAGTCATTACCGATAAATTCTCCGGACGTTCCAGGGGGTTTGGTTTCGTTGAAATGGACGACGAGGAAGCAGCCAAGAAAGCTATTGCAGAGTTAGACGGAGCCGAATATGTCGGTAAAACCATCAATGTATCTGTGGCAAAGCCAAGGACAGAGAACAGAAGCAACGACAGGAATAACAGGAGAGAGTCCGGACAAAACAGACGTGATAATTCCTGGGATAGATACTAAAAATTTGAAGGTGAAAAAGGAAACCTAATTGGTTTCCTTCTTTTTTTCATAAACCTAATAATATTAACGGTAAGACATTAAAATAACCACAAAATCTTAATAAATGGCAAGACCCACTTCATTCAATAAAAGGGAAAACGAAAAAAAGAAATTATCTAAACGAATTGAAAAACAGAAAAGAAAGGAGGAACGAAAAGCAGCTCCAACCAAATCATTCGACGATATGATTGCTTATGTTGATGAGAACGGGATGATTTCCGATGCACCTCCGGAGACTACAGAAAAAGAAGAAATCAATGTTGAAGATATTGCCATCTCTGTTCCTAAAAAAGTTGATGAAGAAACCATTCGTAACGGAAAAGTGGAGTACTTTAATTATGCCAGGGGTTACGGGTTTATAAAAGATTCAGAAAGTGCTGAAAAATTTTTTTTTCACATCAAGAACAGCCCTGCCGGGATACAGGAAGGCGATACGGTATCTTTTGAGTTCCAGAAAGGTTCCGGAAAAAAAGACATTACAAATATTCATATAAATAATAGATAACAATCAAATTATCCGAAGTTTTATCTGTTATTAAGCTTAACAAAATAGCCACCTATTCGGGTGGCTATTTTGTTAAAAATGACACTGATAAGTACTCAATAATATACTATTTCGCGCCTCTTGATATTTTGCTTTCCTGACGGATGATTTTTCCTTCAGCAGTGAGCCCTTCCATAATTACCGTATAAGTAGTCTGGGCATCGGCAGTATAAAAACTGAACGATGCTATTCCGGTGCTGTCTGTATGTACATCTGGCTGCCAGTGAATGGTGGTCCTCAGGTCGGGCTTCGGATTGTTTTTTTCCTTCGGAGTATCATATTTGGGTGCATAAAATTCCACGGGAGACTGGTATCCGAGAGGCCTGATACTGTTTATATGAAAGGACTTCTTAGGAGCCTTCGTAATATTACCATCCTTGGTGTGGATCGCAATTGCCCCGTTTGCTCCTTGCGAACCGAACATAGCCGTAGTACCAGCGTTCTTTAAGATGTCCACCTGGGCAACATCATCAACAACGATATAATCCAGCATTTCTATATCTGTAATAACATCATCAATTATCAATAAAGGTGTTCCCTGGTTACGGATACTTATATTAGTACTATTGCTACCATATACTCCTAACCGCATCAGTATGGAATATATATTCGTGGCAGGAAATTTCCCCAAATCTTCTTCAGTTAATGTATTATCAGCCTGTGAATAATATGTCGACTTACGCGGAGGTTTTTTTTGAGCGACAATTTCCACTTCTTCCAGATGGATGATCCTCATGCCGTTTTCAGAAATATATTTTTCTTCGGCTTTATCTGCGTATTTCAAAAACACCTCATTTTTTATACTCTCGGTTGGAGGAGCTAAGGGGATTTCCCTTTTTGGAAATGTCTCCTTGTCAATCAATACTTCATAACGTTTTAATTTTGATTCTGAGTGCGCTTGTACCATGTATGTCACACTATCGGGCAATTCGCAGTTATGGAAATAAAACCGACCATCCTTGTCTGATACCGCATTGTCAAAACAATTGTGTTTCTCAGATATAGTCATCATGGTGAGTTTGATATTTTCAGCAGGTTTTCCACCTAATACACTTTTTACCGTACCTGATATTTCCGGACCTTTTTCCAGAAAAGAGGTTGGCCGTACAAGATCACCTTTTATCATCCTGCTGATATCATAGCGCCTCCATCCCTGGGTAAGCATCAATAAGTCCAGTGCACGGGCCGAAGTATTGTTTTTCCTGAAATAAAATCCGGGATTTTCTATATTTCCCCTGAGGTCTGATGTCAATAACAGGGTGGTCAATATATTGAAGGAGGAATCAGGGACAACTTCCCTGTCATCAGTCACTGATACGGAAAAAGTCCCCATCATAGGATTTTCATCATGATCAGTGAATGTAATGGTATTCTGTACCAGTGAACGATCTGCATAATTCGCTTTATCTGTTTGATAATGAGTGATAGCCTGGTCATCATTATCGACAAACACCAGCCGCTCACTGATAGGCTGTAATTGCCTGTCCAACAATAAAACATGAAGAACACCTGAAGGAAAGGATTCTTTGGGAAACAAAACAAATTCTTTTGCCAAATCCCATTGAGCGGCATAATGGACAATACCTCTTGTATGGGCCAGAATATAAACCGGATCATGGGATATTCCTTTCGGTTTAAGGACAGATACATATAATCTGTTCCTTACCCAACTGCATGCCAGTGAATATCCAAACTCATGTACTTCGGGAAGTTTGAATTCTTTAGATATACCTTTTTCGTTTTTGCATACAACACGGTAGGCTTTTCCCTTTTCAGGGATCAGTGTAAACGAACCTGTTCCCCGGAAATCACTGGAAAATTCGCCTATATTATTGCCTTGTTCATCCATCACGGTTCCTGTAACATCTTCCGGAGCACCGTTCGATTTTAATGATTTAAAGGCTACACGGTTGGATACAGAAGATATCAAATTGCCTCCTTCCGGGAAAAAGGTAACATCAAAATCATTATCCGGTAGAGGTATAGAAAAATATTTCCTGTAAATGGCTTTGTCTTTAACTACTTCCAATGACATTACCCTTTGTTTGGATGTAGCAGGCAGGTTAAAAGTGATGCTTGATCTTCCATCGCTTCCTGTCTTGATCTCCATTTCTTTTCCGGTATTGACTTTTGCTTTTACAATCTCAGGAACGACAGGGGAGGAGGTTTCGACACTTGAAAAGCTGATATTAGCTGTTATTTTTTTATCCGAATCAAAAGTAAACTGTGTATCAATCTTTATCAAACGTGATTGCGGATCACCTATGTAAATATTTTTAAGGAAGAAATAATCTTCATCCAGGCTGCGCATAAAACTGGTATAGGCCCTTAAACTATAATTACCTTCAGGAATATCATCAGGAATAGGTATGTTACCGGCATATATACCCTCATCCTGGCGTATTTTTGTCCTGAGCACCAACGAATCCAGCGGGTTGATCAGTTCCACATACACATACCTGCTGGCAACGGCAGGAGTATGCAGAGCCGAGTGTGCCAGATGGGCCCGAAACCAGATACGTTCTCCGGAAATATAATATGGTTTATCTGTATGGATATGGATTTTTTCCTGGGGAAATGCTTGTAATTGATTGTTAAACAGAAGGGTCAAGGTATCTGTAATTAATTCCTGACAGGATAAAGTCAAAGAAAATCCGGTTAGGAACAAAAGCAAACTCAGTTTTTTCATTCGTTTAAATTAATTTGAGATTGTGATTAATTGGACTTTTAATTGTTGGTTACGTTTAATCTCCAAATGTATATTTTTCATGTAATAAATCAAAATCATTTACTATATCGTGTTATTTTGTTTTCCTGACGGATGATTTTCCCGTTATCGGTGATTCCTTCCATAATCACAGTTTCCAGTTGCCGGGATTGAACGGGTTGCCCCCATTCTGTGCAGCATACATAAAATTGGTCTGGAGCCCTGCAAAGTATGTCATTGCTGTGATGAAAAGGATCTCTCCGATCAGTTCCCCGCTGGGGTCCGTGTATATCAGCGGGTTGTTCCAGCAATAGGA